>JANXXG010000395.1 GCA_025350745.1 Chloroflexota bacterium
ACCACACCCTCCTGGATCCTCGCGCCGCCGCTGTCGTTGAGCCCGATGATCGGCGCGCCGTTGCGCAGCGCCTGATCCATGACCTTCACGATCTTCGCCGCGTGCGCCTCGGCGAGCGAGCCTCCGAAGACGGTGAAGTCCTGCGAGAAGATGTAGACGAGCCGGCCGTCGATCCGCCCGAATCCGGTCACGACGCCGTCGCCGAGCACCTGGTCGGCCGCCGGCGCGAGCTCGCCCCCGCGCGCCGCGACGAACGCGTCAAGCTCGGTGAAGCTCCCTTCGTCCAGGACGAGGTCGACCCGCTCCCGCGCGGTGAGCTTGCCTTTCGCGTGCTGCTGCGCGATGCGGTCGTCACCGCCGCCGCGTGCCGCCTGAACGCGGAGTGCTTCAAGCCGGTCGATCGGTGTCGTCATCGCGGTCGAGGATAGGTGCCGGGCATCAGCGATACGTCCCTGGCCGGGAGGCAGAGGCGTCGTGCGAGGGGAACGCGCGGTCGAGGTCGTCCTTCACCAGCGACCGGATGAGCGCGAGCGACTCCTTCGCCGCGACCGGATCGTGACCCGGGGTCTCGCCGCGCTCCAGATTGGCGCGCGTGAACGCCGCGTCGCCGCAGAGGACGACCCGCCCGGTCTCGGCGAGCTCGACGATGAGGGATTGGTGCCCGGGCGCATGGCCCGGTGTGGGTACGACATCGACGCCCTGGGCCACCCGAGCACGCCCGGTCGTGGGCAGATAGGTGAGACCCGGATCGTCCCAATAGACCCCGGGGAAATTCGGCCGGCCCTTGGCGTACGCGAGCTGCTCGGCCTGGACGATGAAGGTCGCTTTCGGGAACGCCCGATTGTTCCCGGCGTGGTCGAAATGCAGATGGCTGTTCACGACCACCGTGATGTCGTCCGGCCGTACGCCGAGGGCGGCGAGGCGGGACACGATCGCGTCCTCCGCGGTCATCGTGATCCGCATCGCCGGGTTCGCGCCGAAGGTGGCCTCGGGTCGCTCGACGTGGACCGGATGAAGACCGGTGTCAAAGAGGATCAGCCCTTCAGGGGTGCGCAACAGGGCGGACCACACCGGGCATTCGACGAAGACATCGCGCTCCGGTGCCTCGAGCCACGGCGCGAACGCCGATCGCGCGAGCTGCACCGCCCCGGTCCGGAAGACCGTGAGCTCGATCATCGGTCCGCGAGCAGCTCGTCGACAGCGCGATAGGGATCGAGCTCGCGGCGGGCCACCCGCGCCACGGCCTCGCTGACGCGGTCCTGACCGATGCGCTCCTCAAGGCGCTTCACCAGCGCTTCGCGGAGGAGCGCCTCGACCTCCTGGCGCGCCGCGCCGGCGCGGCGCGCATCACGGTCGCCGCTGGCGGTGGACCATTCCACATGCGCGTCGATTGCCTTGGCGAGCGCGTCGATGCCGGTGTTGTCCTGCGCGCTCGTGCGGACGATCGGTGGCTTCCAGGGGGTCCGGCCCTTCCCGAGGCTCAACATCTGCATCAGGTCCCGCGCCGTCTCGTCCGCCCCCGGCTTGTCGGCCTTATTGACCACAAGCACATCCGCGATCTCGAGGACGCCGGCCTTGATCGCCTGGATGTCGTCGCCGAGGCCGGGGACCGTGACGAGGCACACGGTGTCCGCGACGCGAACGACCTCGACCTCCTCCTGACCGACCCCGACGGTCTCGACGATCACGAGACCGGTGCCGAGCGCATCAAGGACATTGACCACCCGCATCGTCGCCCGCGAGAGGCCGCCGGCATGACCACGGCTGGCCATGCTGCGAATGAACACGCCCTCGTCGAGAAAGCGGTCGCGCATCCGGATGCGATCACCAAGGATCGCGCCGCCGGTGAACGGGCTCGACGGGTCCACCGCGACGATCGCGATGCGGTCGTACGTCGAGCCGTAGTGCGCCGCCAGCCGCGACACGAGGGTGCTCTTGCCACCACCGGGCGGTCCGGTCACGCCGACGACGCGGGCCCGGCCGGTCTCGGGATAGAGGGAGCGGAGGATGTCGGCGCATCCCGGCTCGTCGTTCTCGACGATCGTGAGCAGCCGCGCGATGCTCCGCTTGTCCCCACCGCGAGCCTGCGCGAGGTGCGACTCGGCGGACGCGATCATGACGCCAGGACGAGGTCTCTCGCGATGACGATCCGCTGGATCTCGCTGGTGCCCTCCCCGATCTCCATCAATCGCGCGTCGCGCACGATGCGCTCGACGGGATGGTCCCGCAGATAGCCGTAGCCACCGAGCACCTGGAGCGCCGCGTTCGCCGCGCGGCTCGCGGCCTCGGTCGCATAGAGCTTCCCCATCGACGCCTCACGCGTGAACGGCTTGCCGGCGTCGGCGAGACCCGCAGCACGATGGATGAGAAGGCGGCCGGCGTCGAGCTCGGTCCGGGCGGTCGCGAGCTTCCACTGGATCATCTGGAACTCGGACAACGCCTTGCCGAATTGCCGGCGCTCCTTCGCATAGGCGGTCGCCGTCTCGAGCGCTGCCCGGCCCAGCCCGATCGCCAGGGCCCCGATGCCGATCCTCCCGCGGTCGAGGACCTTGCGGACGTCGCCGAACGCCGCACCCAGCTCGCCGATGCGATCGGCGTCGCTGATCCGGCAGTCCTCCAACACGAGCGGCGCGGTGTCGGAGGCCCAGAGGCCCATCTTCTTCTCGCCCGGGCCCGCGCGGAATCCGGGTTGATCGGAGCGAACGCCGAACGCGGTGAGGCGCCGGTCGGCGGTGGCCGCGATCACCACGATGAGCTTCGCGATCGACCCGTTCGTGATGAACTGCTTCTGGCCGTTCAGCACCCAGCCGGCGCCGTCGCGCCTCGCCGTCGTCTTGGAGGACACCGCATCGGACCCGGCACCCGGCTCGGTCAGGGCCCAGGCGCCGAGGTGCTCGCCGCGGGCGAGCGGCGGAAGCCAGCGCTGCTTCTGCTCCGCCGACGCCGCCACGAGGAGGTGACCGATGCAGAGCGAGTTGTGCGCGGCCAGGGTGAGGGCGATGGATCCGTCGCCTGCGCCAAGCTCCTCGGCCACGAGCGCCGTCGTCAGGGCGTCCAGCCCCGAGCCGCCCTGGTCCGTCGGGACCGTCAGGCCGGTGAGGCCCATCCCGGCGAGCTCCGGCAGGAGCGCTATCGGGAATTCCCCGGCCTCGCTCCAGCCGGACGCGCGCGGCCAGATCCGCTCGCGGACGAACGCGCGGACCGCATCGCGGACCGCGAGCTGATCGTCCCGACAGCGGAGATCCACTACCGGTCCGGGGGGGTCGGATAGACCGAGCGCACGCCCGCATCGACGGTCGGAAGGATCTTGTCGACGAGGCTCTGGTCCTTCTGCATGACTTCGAGATCGATCTTCCAAGCCGCAGCGCGCGCCGCGCCGACCTTCTGCCGGTCGTCGGCCGAGAGCTGCGAGAACGCGATGACCCGGGCGCGGGTGAGGCGCTCGCGCTCGCCATCATTGGCCACCCGGGTGAGCTCGCGAAGCTGCGGGGTGAGCGCGCCGACCCTCGCGATCTCACTGGGGATCGAGGCGATGAGCTCCATCCGCTTCTTCCAGAATGCGGTCGCCGTCGCTTCGTCAGCGCCGGTCAGGGCCGCGAGCCCCACGTCGATCGGTCGGTCGTCCTTCTTCGCCATGTCGCTCTCCTTTACGCCGGTTGGCCGCGGCGCTTGGCCACGGCGATGCGCACGTACGCGATGATCTCTTCGAGGGATGCTCCGGGCTGGAAGATCCGCTCGACCCCGTGCTTCTTGAGGCCCTCGATGTCGTCCTCCGGGATGATCCCGCCCCCGAACAGCAGCACGTCGTCCATGCCTTTCTCCTTCATGAGCTCGGCCACGCGGGGGAAGAGGTAGTTGTGCGCCCCGGAGAGGAGCGAGAGGCCGATCGCGTCGGCGTCCTCCTGCAGGGCGGTCTCGACGACGGCTTCCGGCGTCTGGTGGACGCCGGTGTAGATCACTTCCATGCCGGCGTCGCGCAGCGCACGCGCGACGACCTTCACGCCACGGTCATGGCCATCGAGGCCCGCCTTCGCCATGACGACCCTGATCGGTCTTTTCATGCGAGACCCAGCTCCGCCGCGTGCTCCTCGTAATGGCCAAAAGTGTTGCCGGCGACGACCGCGAGCACCCGGCCGTCGTCCGCGTGGATCTGCGCATCCGAGAGCTGGACCAGCTCGCTCCGCAGGGATCGGAAGGTCGTGTCGAGCTCGTCGATCAGCGCCTCCGGGCCAACGAGCCGGTGGCTCGAGATGAGCCGGGCGTTGAACTCGTCGGCGTTCGCGAACGCGGGGATCCCCACTGCGTCTTCGTCACCCGGACCAGGGAAGCTGCCGGTCGCGCGCAGCACCGCGAGGCGCCGCGCGGTGAGGTCGTGCCACCCGGCGATGTGCGCGAAGAGATCGTGGAACGTCCAGCCGCCACCAGTCCGGCCGCTCATGCCGGCCCGGCCGACGTGACGCGCAGCGTCGCGAAAGCGGCGCCAGCCCGCGTCGACCTGATCCAAGAGCTCTTGGGCTGTTCGGGCCGTCGCGGGTGCGGTGCTCACTAGAAATACCCCGGGTCGTGGTACTCGCCGTAGACGTCCTTCAGCACCTGGACCTGCTCGCCCACGCCGGCCATCGCGCGCGCGCACTCGAGGAACTCGGGCATCAGCTCGCTGTGGGATGTCGCTGCGGCGCGGAGCCGCTCCATGGCCTCGCGCCAGCGGCCGGGGTCGCGCTTGGCACGCACCTCGGTGAGGCGTTCGATCTGCTTGCGCTCGACCTCAGGATCGATCGCGAGCGTCGGCACCTTGGCCTCGTCGGCATCGGACACGTACTTGTTGATCCCGACGATGATCTTTTCCTTCTCCTCGACCTGCTGCTGGAAGTGGAACGACGCCTCGATGATCTCCCGCTGCGGGTAGCCTCGCTCGACGGCGGCGACCATGCCACCCATGCCATCGATCTCGTCGCGGTACCGCTCGAACGAGCGCTCCATCTCGTTGGTGAGGTGCTCGAGGTAGTACGAGCCGGCGAGGGGATCGACCGTGTCGCCGACGCCGGACTCGTGGGCGATGACCTGCTGGGTGCGCAGCGCGAGCGTCACCGCTTCCTCCGTCGGCAGGGCATAGGTCTCGTCGAGCGAGTTCGTATGCAGCGACTGCGTTCCACCGAGGACGGCCGCGAGCGCCTGGAGTGCGACGCGAACGACGTTGTTGTACGGCTGCTGCGCGGTGAGCGAGACCCCGGCCGTCTGGGCGTGCGTGCGCATCAGCAGCGCCTTCTCGTTGGTCGGGTGGTAGCGGCGCTCCATCTCCCGCGCCCAGATGCGCCGCGCGGCCCGGAACTTCGCGACCTCCTCGAAGAAGTCGTTGTGGACGTCAAAGAAGAACGACAGGTGTGGCGCGAAGTCGTTGACATCGAGACCGGCGGCGACGCCCCATTTCACGTATTCGAGCCCGTCAAGGAGGGTGAACGCGAGCTCTTGCTGTGCGGTCGAGCCGGCCTCGCGGATGTGATAGCCGCTGATGGACACCGTGTTCCACTTCGGCACCTCCCGCGCGCCGTAGCGGAAGCTGTCGACGACGAGCTCCATCGCCGGCTTCACCGGAACGATCCACTCCCGCTGCGCGATGTATTCCTTGAGGCAGTCGTTCTGGATGGTCCCGCCGAGCTTGGAGAACGGGATCCCCCGCTCCTCGGCGGCAGCGAGATACATGGCCCAGACGATCGAGGCCGGCCCGTTGATGGTCATGGAGGTCGTGACCTCACCGAGCGGGATCTTGTCGAACAGGATCCGCATGTCGGCGAGCGAGCTCACCGCGACGCCCTCGCGCCCGACCTCGCCGCGCGACAGCGGGTCGTCGCAATCGCGGCCCATCAACGTCGGCATGTCGAACGCGGTCGACAGACCGGTGACGCCGTGGGCCAAGAGATAGTGGAACCGGGCGTTGGTGTCCTCGGCGGAGCCGAACCCCGCGAACTGCCGCATGGTCCACAGCCGGCCCCGATACATCGACGGATAGACGCCCCGGGTGTACGGGAATTCGCCCGGTCGGCCGAGCTCCCGCTCGGGATCGAACCCTGGGAGGTCGTCCGCCGTGTACAGCGGCCCGACCGGGATGTCCGAGAGCGTCGAGAAGCGCGCCTTGCGCTCCGGATGCGTTTCGATGGCAGCCTCGTACTGGGCCTGCCATTGCGGTCCCTTTGAATGGGGCTCGGCCGGGGCCGGCACAGCCGGGCCGGGCCGCACGACGCCGCTCATGCGGCTGACACCAGAGAGCGGGCGATCACCATGCGCTGCACCTCGCTCGTACCCTCGTAGATCGTGGTCGCGCGGGCATCGCGAACGTACCGCTCGATACCGTACTCGCGCATGTAGCCGTACCCGCCGAATACCTGCAGGCAGGCATACGCGGCGCGGTTGGCCGCCTCGCTCGCGTACAGCTTCGCTTGCGCGGCCTCGCGCGTGTACGGGACGCCGCGGTCCTTCGCCCAGGCCGCCCGGAGGACCAGCAGGCGCGCCGCCTCGATCTCGGTCCGGACCTCGGCGAGCG
>JANXXG010000004.1 GCA_025350745.1 Chloroflexota bacterium
GCCGCATCCTCCAGAACATGAAGACGGCCGGCGAGACGAACCCCGTGTTCATGCTCGACGAGGTCGACAAAGTCGGCGCGGACTTCCGTGGCGACCCCAGCTCCGCGCTCCTCGAGGTCCTCGACCCGGAGCAGAACAGCACGTTCTCGGATCATTACCTCGAGGTCCCCTACGACCTCTCACGGGTGATCTTCATCACCACGGCGAACGTCGAGGACACGATCATCCCGCCGCTCCGCGATCGGATGGAGATCATCCGGCTCGCCGGCTACACCGAGGACGAGAAGCTGCACATCGCGATGGGCTACCTCCTGCCGCGTCAGCTCAAGCAGCACGGCCTGGAGAACGGGCGGCTCACGATCACTCCGGCGGCGCTCAAGGACATGGTCCGGCTCTTCACCCGTGAGGCCGGCGTCCGGAATCTCGAGCGCGAGATCGGCACGATCTGCCGCAAGGTCGCTCGGCAGATCGCCGAGAAGAAGGTGGAGAACGTGACCGTCGATTCGGGCGACGTCTCCACGTACCTCGGACCTGAGCGGTACGACTTCGGCCTGGCCGAGGAAGAGGACCAGGTCGGCGCGGTCACCGGTGTGTCGGTGAGCGAGTCCGGCGGCGACGTCCTGACCGTCGAGGCGACGATCATGGATCAGGGTTCGAAGACCGAGGAGTTCGTGCTCACCGGCCAGATCCAGAAGGTCATGGAGGAGTCGGCTCGCGCGGCGCTCAGCTACGTGCGGGCCCACGGGACCGAGCTCGGGGTCCCGCCCGGATTCTTCAAGGACCATTCGATGCACATCCACGTCCCGGCGGGAGCCATCCCGAAGGACGGTCCGTCCGCTGGCGTCACGATGGCGACCGCGATCGTGTCGGCCCTTACCGGCCGCCGCGTCCACCGCGAGATCGCCATGACCGGCGAGATCACCCTGCGGGGGCGCGTGCTCCCGATCGGCGGGGTGAAGGAGAAGCTGCTCGCGGCGCACCGCGCCGGGATCAAGACCTTCATCCTGCCGGAGAAGAACCGGAAGGACCTCGTGGACATCCCCAAGGAGGTCCTCGACAGCGTCGACATCAAGCCGGTCTCGACGATCGACGAAGTGTTGAAGCTCGCGCTCCTTCCAGGGGGGCCGAGCGTCACACCCGCGCAGATCGAGGCCGCCCGTCCCGCGATGGTGCCACCCGCGAACTAGCGATCGCCGCGAGCGCACAGGTAGGAGTCGGCCATGCCGGTCGAGTTCAAGGATTACTACAAGACCCTCGGGGTCTCGAAAGACGCGACTGCCGCCGACCTCAAGAAGGCGTACCGCAAGCTGGCACGTCAGTACCACCCGGATGTGAACAAGAGCGCGGACGCCTCGAAGCGGTTCAAAGAGGTGAACGAGGCCAACGAGGTCTTGAGCGATCCGGCGAAGCGCACGCGGTACGACACCCTCGGTCCCGATTGGGAGCGCTACGCCCAGGGCGGTCCCTCCGGGCCGCAGCCCGGGAATGGCAGCGGCTTCCGGTGGACCTACGCCGGTGCACCGGGGCAGAGCCCGTTCGGCAGCGATGCGAGCGGCTTCTCCGACTTCTTCCAGACCGTCTTCGGCGGCGGTGCCGGCGGGGCCGGCTTCGGTCAGCCGGCGACCGGCGGTCGCAGGCGGACCGCGCAGCAGCCACGCGCCGCGGACCTGGAGTACCCGACCGAGGTCACGCTCGCCGAGGCGTACAAGGGCACGGAGCGCGTCCTCGAATTGCAGGGCGTCGACGGGAATAGCCGGACGCTCACGGTGAAGGTGCCGGCGGGCGTGCGCGACGGGCAGCGCATCCGCCTCGCCGGTCAGGCCCACGCCGGCAACGGGACCGGCCGCGCGGGCGACCTGTTCCTGCAGGTGAAGGTCAGGCCCGATCCGCGCTTCACGCGTGATGGGGACGATCTTCGAATGGAGCTTCCGATCGCTTTCCACGAGGCGATCCTCGGGGCGGAGGTGACCGTCCCCACGCTGAAGGGACGCGTGAGCCTCCGCATCCCGGCCGACACCCAGAACGGACGGACCATCCGGCTCGCGGGGCAGGGGATGCCGCGGGCTGGCGGTGGGAGCGGCGACCTGTTCGTGACGGTCAAGGTCGTGCTGCCGACGAAGCTCTCCGACAAGGAGCGCGAGCACATCCAGGAGATCGCAGCGGCGCACGGCGAAGACGTTCGCGCGCACCTGCTGTGAGCAGTGAGGAAAGCGCCTGCGGCGGACGCGGCAAGGCCGCGGTGAGGAAGAAATGATCGATCCGAAGAAGATGACCGAGAAGACCCAGGAGGCGCTCATCGCGGCCCAGCAGGCCGCCTCCGAGAACGGCCGCTCGCAGGTGGACGTCGAGGATCTCTTCGCCGCGCTGCTGAAGCAGCCGGGCGGGATCGTCCCAAGCGTCATCGAGGCGCTCGGCGGCTCGACCCAGCAGCTCGGGTCCGCGCTCGAGCAGGAGCTCATGCGGCAGCCGAAGGTCCAGGGCAACGTCCAGCTATCCGCATCGGGTCGGCTCGGCCGCGTCCTCACGCAGGCCCAAAAGGACGCGGAGAAGCTTGGCGACGAGTTCGTCTCGACGGAGCACCTGCTCCTCGCGATGACGCAGGACCAGGGGTACACCGGTCAGGCCCTGCTGCGCATCGGCGCGACCCACGAACGCGTCCTGGGCGCCCTGCGCGACATCCGGGGCAACCAGCGGGTCACCGACCAGAACCCCGAGAACAAGTACCAGGTGCTCGAGAAGTACGGTCGCGACCTCACCGAGATGGCGCGCAAGAACAAGATGGATCCGGTCATCGGTCGTGATGAAGAGATCCGCCGCGTCATCCAGGTCCTGTCGCGGCGGACGAAGAACAACCCCGTGCTCATCGG
>JANXXG010000005.1 GCA_025350745.1 Chloroflexota bacterium
TGTCGATGTTCCGCTGGGTCGGGTGATGATTGAACGTGTAGTTGACCTCGTTCGTCCCCAGGCGCGTCGCGTAATGGCGCAGGAGCTCCTTGGCCTTCACGTCGGCGGGGTAGAACTTCTGCTTCCAGCTCGCATACGCCCACCCGGACGTACCGACGAACGCCTTACTCACGTCAGCGCTCGCCCGATGCCGACCGCGCCGCGCGAAGGACGCTCAACGCGCGTGCGCCCTCGGTAGCGCGCTTCAGTCGCCCGGCTGGAGATAGGCGGAGGGTCGCCCGAAATTGTGTTGGGTCAATGCCCGCGCCGGCGCGAGGGAGGAGCTCGAGCTCATACCCGCACGCTTTAAGCAGGCGATCCACCGTCCGATAACGCGGATCCTGCCGGCCGCTCTCGATCATCGCGATCGTGGGCTGCGGCACGCCGGCTCTGGCCGCGAGCGCCCGCTGGGTCAATCCCGCGTGTGCGCGGGCTGCGCGAAGGATGTCAGCGGCACGCATCTGATAATGAATACCTTATCACGGTCAGTCGCCCCCACTGTGCTGGCCGAGCACCGCGTACGCGATGCCGGCGACGAGCGAGTTGGAGCGCTTGAGGGCGGCGAGGACGTCGAGGTGGATGCTCGAGGTGTCGATCGTCTCGCGGAGTCCCTCGTGGAGCCGGTCCATATGGGTCTGGCGCAGCCGGCGCTCCATGAGATTGATGTTCGACTTGTGGCGCACGACCTTCTCGGCGATCCCGTGGTCCTGGGTCGCGACGGCGCTGATCGCAAGCTCCAGGTTCTCGACCACCTTCGTGTGCAGGTCCACGATCTCAGCCCAGCCCTGGGCGCTGAAGCGGTAGTGGCCGCGCATCTTCTTGTCGGCGAGCTCCATGAGGTCCTTCTCGATGACGTCGCCGATCTCCTCGAGGTTCACAACGGTGAAGAGGAGCGCGGACTCCCGCTGCGACTGCTCCTCGGTGAGCGACTGCTCGCGGAGCTTCACGACGTACTGCTTGATGTCCTCCTCGAGCCGGTCGATGAGGTCGTCGCGCCGGATGATCTCTTTCATCATCCGCTCGTCGTCGCGCTCGAAGACGGTGATCGAGTCGCGGAGCGACTGCAGGACCGTGTCGCCGAGCCGCAACACCTCCCGCGTCGCCTGCCCGAGCGCGACCGCGGGCGTGTCCAGCACGTTCGGGTTGAGGTACATCGCGCCGGCCTCGCGCTGGCCGGTGTCCGGGATGAGCCGGGTGAAGATGTCGGCCGCGATCCGCGTGCCCGGCAGGAACAACAGCGCGAGGATCAGATTGAACAAGGAGTGGGCGTTCGCGATCTGCCGGGCCGGATCGTCGGTCGTCTGGCGCACCAGGTCCGCGAACAGCACGCTGAACGGCAGGAATATGAGCACCCCAACGACCTTGAAGGTCGCGTGAGCGGCGGCGACTCGCCGGGCCTCGGCGTTCGCGCCGACGGCGGCGACGAGCGCGGTCGCAGCGGTGCCGACGTTGGCGCCGAAGATCATCGGCATCGCGCCGTCGAGATTCATGAGCCCGCTCGCCGCGAAGCTGAGCGCGATGCCGAGCGTGGCCGCGCTCGAACGCACGATGGCGCTGAACACGGCCGCCAGCAAGAACAGGATGAGCGGCTGGGCGACGAGCGCCTGGAAAAGGTCGCCGAAGAGCGCGCTCTGCTTGAGCGGCACCGTGCCGTCGGCGATGAGCTTCATCCCAAGGAACAGGAAGCCGAAGCCGAGGATCGCCTGTCCGACGTACTTGATCGTGCTGCCGAACGCGGTGTACACGAGCCAGCCGAGGAACACGACGAGCGGCGCGAATCCCAGGAGGTTGAACGCAAGGAGCTGCACGGTGACCGTCGTGCCGATGTCCGCGCCGAGGATCACCCCGATCGTCTGGCGGAGGCTGAGCAGGCCCGCCGATGCGAAGCCCACGAGCATGACCGTGGTCGCGCTCGACGACTGGAGCACCGCGGTGACGCCGGCGCCCACGAGGAGGGCCCGGAAGCGGTCGCCGGTGAGCGTCGAGAGCACGTGGCGCAGCCGCGTGCCGGCGGCACGCTGGAGGCCTTCGCCGACGAGTCGCACGCCGTACAGAAGGAGCGCGGTGCCGCCAAGGAGGGCAAAGAGGACGAGGTTCGCTTCGCTCACGAGAGTGTCAGGCTAGCAAGCCTGCGCCGATACGACCTTGGTGCCCGTCAAATCCGTCTCGGCCCGGATCGAGGCGCGGATCCATCTAATCCGCGGTGAGCGAGTGATGCTCGACGCTGACCTCGCAGCGCTATACGGCGTGCCCACCGGGAGATTCAATGAGGCCGTGCGTCGGAATCTCTGCCGTTTCCCGGTCGATTTCAGGTTCCAGCTGACGCAGGAAGAGGCAAACTTGATATCGCAAATTGCGATATCAAGATCGGGCGGACATGGCGGACGCCGAAAGCTTCCGTACGCCTTCACTGAGCTAGGGGTCGCCATGCTGTCGAGCGTGCTCCGAAGCGAACGTGCCGT
>JANXXG010000007.1 GCA_025350745.1 Chloroflexota bacterium
GACCTGCCAGCCCCGAGCGCGATCCTCGTCGTGTCGGCGCACTGGGAGAACGCCCCGCTCACGATCGGCGCGACCACGCCGGTCCCGCTCTTGTACGACTTCTATGGGTTCCCGCAGAAGTACTACCAGGTGACTTATCCCGCACCCGGTGCGCCGCAGCTGGCGCGGCGCGTTCGCGAGCTGCTCCCCAAGGAGCCGATCGCAGAAGCGCCGGCGCGTGGTCTCGATCACGGCGCGTACGTTCCGCTGACGGTCATGTGGCCGAAGGCGGATGTGCCGGTGCTCCAGATCTCCATGCCCAGCCTCGACGCCAAGACGCTGCTCGAGCTCGGCCGCAAGCTCGCACCGCTGCGTGACGAGGGCGTGCTGATCATCGGCAGCGGCTTCATGACCCATGGCCTGCCGTTCCTCGAAGATTTCCGGCCCGAGGCCGCGCCGCCCGCATGGTCCAAAGAGTTCGACCTCTGGAGCGCGGAGACGCTCGCATCGGGCGATGTGGACGCGCTCGTCGACTACAAGCGTCGCGCACCCGGCGTCCGCTTCGCCCACCCGACGGTCGACCACTTCGTGCCGTTGTTCGTCGCGCTCGGCGCGAGCCTCGAGGTGAAAGAGGCTCCGGACACGGTGATCGACGGGTACTTCCTCGGCCTCTCCAAGCGTTCCGTGCAGTTCGACTAGGCGACGCTCACGCGAACGGAGTTCCGTACCGTTCGCGGCTCGCGATCTCGCTCAGCGGCTTCCTTTTCTTCCTTCCTCGGCCGATCGTCTCTGCGGGATACCCGAACGCCAGGAGAGCGAGACCCTGATGGCTGTCGGGGACGCCGAGCAGCGTCTCGAGCGCCGGCATCCGTCCGAAGCCGATCCAGTTCGAGCCAACACCCTCGGACCACGCCGTCAAGATCATGTTCTGGATGGCCCGGCTTCCGTCTGACACCGCGATGCGGCGGTCCTTCTCGATCATCACCGCGATCGCGAGCGAAGCGCCAGCTGCGTAATGGCCGGTGTCCATGATCCTGCCGATCTGGTCGAGCGTCGCCCGCTCCTCAATAACGATGAAGTGCCACGGCTGGCTATTGGTCGCGCTGGCCGACAGCCTGCCTGCTTCGACGATGCGGCGGACGAGATCGCCCGGCGGACGCTGCGCGCTGTATCGGCGAACTGCGAGGACCGTCCGGACCGCGTCGAAAACTTCCACTTGTCTGCCTCCGCTGCCGTTGGGTCTATCGAGTTCTGAGCTCCGTCAGCATGCGCTTGTGTAGGGTTGAGGATATGAATGGACGTCACGGCGCGTCACTCCTCACCGGCCTCGCGCTCGCGATCCTCGCGGCGGCTTGCGGCGGCTCCGCCTCCGTGAGCGTCGCGCCGACTTCGACCGCCGCACCGACCACCGCGGCCCCGACCACCGCGGCCCCGACGACGCTCGCCTGGACCGTCTCGGACACGTCCAAGGCGACGGTGCGGGTCCGCGAACAGCTCGCCTCGCTCAGCTTCCCGTCAGATGCAGTGCTCGTTGCGACGGGCGCGACCGGCGCGTTCCAGGTGAATGCCGACGGGACGTTCGCATCGGGCTCCAAGATCACCTTCTCGGTCGACTCCCTGAAGAGCGACGCGTCGCAGCGCGACCAATTCGTCAAGCAGAGCGTCCTCGGTACCCGTCAGTTCCCGACGGCGACGTTCGTTCCGGCGAAGGTCACGGGTCTCCCGCTCCCGCTCCCGGCGAGCGGCGCGTTCACCTTCACCCTTACCGGGAAGCTCACCATCCACGGCGTCGACAAGGATGTGACCTTCGACGTCCAGGCGACCCGTGCCGGCGGTGACCTCACCGCGACCGCGACGCTGAACCCGACCGTCAAGTTCGGTGACTTCGGGATGCCGGTCCCAGCCGCACCCGGGCGCGTCCTCAGCGTGGTCGACGAGATCAAGCTGGTCGTAGACCTCGTCGCCACGGGACCGAAGACCTAGTGTGCCGCGCCGGAAGTCTCTTGCGTTTTGCGGACCGCCTTGGCGAGGATCTCGTCGGCGGTCTTCACCCACCGGAAGGGTGTGGCGCCCTCGCTCCATTCGCGGGTGAAGCGCTCGATGCGAGCGACCAGGGCGCGCACGCTCTCGTCGTTGCCTCGGCGGATGACCTGCTCCGTGAGGATCCCGAACCAGGTTTCCACCTGGTTCATCCAGGAGGCGGAGGTTGGGGTGAAGTGAAGCCGGAAGCGGTCGTGGCGTTTGAGGGCGAGCCAGCGCTCGACCTCCTTGGCCTTGTGGGTCGAGCTGTTGTCGAGGACGAGGTGGAGCTCCATCCCGGGATGGCGACGCTTGGGGTAGCGGCGCTCGAGCAGCGCCAGGAACTCCAGGAACTCCTTCGCCCGGTGGCGCTCGGTGTGCTTGGTGGTGACCTTGCCGCTGGCGACCTCGAGTGCCGCGTACAGGTCGGTGGTGCCGTTGCGCTTGTAGTCGTGGGTCCGCCGCTCGACCTGCCCGGGGCCAAGGGGCAGCATCGGTTGGGTCCGGGAGAGGGCCTGGATCTGGGTCTTCTCGTCGACCGAGAGCACGATCGCGCCCTCCGGTGGGTGCAGGTACAGGCCGACGACGTCGATCACCTTATCGACGAGGCGGGGGTCGCGCGAGAACTTGAAGGTCTCGACCCGGTGCGGCTTGAGCCGCTCGGTCTTCCAGATCCGCCGCACCGTGCTCGCAGAGGCGCCGACCTCTTTCGCGAGGCGTCGGGTCGACCAGTGCGTCGTGGCCGTGGGCTTCGTGAGGGTCTTGGCGATGAGCTCCGCGCGGAAGCGCTCGCCGTACGTGGGCGGCCGCCCGGAACGCGCCCCGTCCCGCAGCCCCTCGATGCCGTGCTCGGCAAAGCGCCGCCGCCACAGCATCACCGTCGGTACGCTGCAGCCCAGGCGCCGCGCGATCGCGGCGTGCGACTCCCCGGCCGCGGCGGCAAGCACGATCGCGGCGCGATCGGCGAGACCGTGCTCGCTGGTGCGCGCCCGGCGCAGGCCACTCAGCGCCTCTCGCTCGCTCTCGCCCAGAGGCAACGGCAGCACCTGGCGCGGCATGCTTCACACGCTAGCAGAACTCAGCGCGATATGCAATACACTTTCGGCGCAGGACACTAGGCATCGGATCGCACCCCCATGGCGGCTGTGCCGGTAGTCCTGTCCGGATGGAGGCAGGTGCAGGACCAACCCGCGTCGGGGCGTGTAGCGCATGTCGACATTTCGGACAGCTCGTGCGGGAGAAGGGCTTGCTCCCTCGGCCGGACGCTCCCACGATGCGATAGGCGCTCGTTACCGCCACGTTTCGCGTTCGCTACGACCGCCCGCTCTTAGTTGGTGGGGATGGCCACCGCGACGTAGCGGGGATCGCCGGAGCTTGGTCCGGTCGATGTCTGCAGCGTGA
>JANXXG010000063.1 GCA_025350745.1 Chloroflexota bacterium
AGCGCCGACGCGGGCTCGATCTACACCGTCGACACGCCCGCGACCCGACGGCTCCCCGCCGCGCAGACGCGCATCGCCGCGGCCTCTGCGCTGGGGCTCGAGACCGACGGCGCCGTCGCCACTGCGCTCGTGGCCGCGACAGTTGCCGCGGGTCCAACGGAGTCGCCACGGCTGGAGCACGCCGTGACGAGGGCTGCCGTTGCGAGCCCCAGGGCGATCAGATGCTGCGGCCTCATCGAGTCCCTCCCCGGTCGCGCGTCATGCCTGGATGATACGGAGGAAGTCCGCGACGATCGCGGTGACGCCGGCAGCCGTCCCCCGCGCGCTGTGGGGGCTGTGGCCCCCACCCTCGATCATCTCGATCCGGGCGGCCGGGACCTCGCGACGGATGCGATCGAGCTCGCCGGGCTCGGTGCGCGGATCGTCGGCGCCGTGGATCACGAGCATCGGGACCCGCAGCTCATGCAGCCGGTGTTCGTAGAAGTCCTCATTCGGCGTTGCCGCGATGTCGAGCCACGCCTTCCCCCCGGCCCGGAGGATGGTGCGCCAGTAGTCCTCGCCATGGTCCAGGGCGAGCTTCCGGGCGACCCGCTCGCCGAAGGCGTCCGGGTCATTGACCATCTGCAGGAAGAAGTCACGCGACCGCGGCTTCCTGCGGTCGAGGTGGATCGCTTCGACGATGAGGCCGCTGTATCGGTCCGGTGCTCGGAGCGCGAGGAGCGTCGCGATGACGGCACCGTCGCTGTGTCCCCAGAGCGAACACCTGTCGATGCCCAGCTTGTCGAGGAGCCGCTCGGTCTCGATCGCCGCCGCAACATGGAACGTAGGAGGCAGCTCCGCGACATGCGGGGAACCCCCGTAGCCCGTGCGATCCGGGACGATGAACCGGCGGTCGAGCGTCGCGATCGCATCGTCATGGGGATAGAAGCCGTACCCCCATCCGCCATGCAGCAGCACGATCGGCGCACCACGACCGCCGGCCCGGTAGTGGAGCTCGACGGGCCGCGTCCCCGGCAGCAGCGGCGATCCGTCGATCGTCTCCCGGCGGGAGACGAGCTCGGTCACTTGCCCTTGTAACTCGGCTTGCGCTTCTCGGTGAATGCGGTCACGCCCTCGCGCGCGTCGTCTGACGCGAATAGCCGGCCCACGGCCTCGTGTTCGTAGAGCATCGCGTCCTGGAACGCCATACCGCCGCCGAGCACGGTCGCCAGCTTGATCTTGCCCAGCGCGAGGGTCGGGCCACTGGCCATCTTCGTGGCGTACTCGTGGGTCTTGTCCTGGAGCTCGGCTGCGGGATAGACCTCGTCCACGATCCCGAGCTCTTTGGCCTGCGCCGGTTGGACCGCGGCGCCGCGGAGCATGAGGTCGAGCGCCTTCTGGCGGCCAATGAGCCGCGGTAGGCGCTGCGTGCCGCCGGTGCCGGGGAGCACGCCGAGCGTCACCTCCGGCAGGCCGATGTTGTACGCGCCCTCGGCGGCGAAGCGGAAGTCGCAACAGAGCGCGATCTCGAGGCCGCCGCCGAGACAGTGACCGTTGATCGCGGCGATCACGACCTTGGGCGTCCGCTCGAACTTGGACATGATCTCGTTCGCGTGGATCACGAATGCCGCTTGGTAGTCGGCGTCGGTCGCGGCGAACATCTTCACATCGGCGCCGGCCGAGAAGAACTTCTCCGAGGCGCTACGCACGACGATCGACTTTACCGACGCCGTGAAGCGGGCCTCATCGATCGCCAGCGACAGATCGTCAAGGAACGCCTTGTCGTAGGAGTTGGCCGGTGGCCGATCCAGCACGATGTGCCCCACCGCGTCCCGTATCTCCAGCCGTACGACGGACATGACGACCTCCCGCCTCGTGAATGGGTTTTCCGGCACAATCTAATCACCGAGGACGCGATCCGTCGCCCCGGTCAGCGTGGGGGGGTCCTCTCGATGGCACGAATGTTCATCAACGGCGAGCTTGTCGACGCGAAGAGCGGGAAGACGATCGAGGTGCGCAACCCGTCCAATGGAACGGTCGTCGACTCGGTGCCCCGCGGAAGCGTGGACGAGGTGAACGCGGCGGTCGAAGCCGCTGCAAAGGCGTTCCCAGCGTGGGCCGCGATGCCGCCGACCAAGCGCGCGCAGATCCTGCACGCGGCCGCCGAGAAGATGAAGGCGGCGGTGCCGGAGCTCGCGAAGCTCCTCTCCCAGGAGCAGGGCAAGCCGCTCGCGCACGCGGTCCTCGAGGCGTCGCGGGTCCAGGAGAACCTCGAGTACTACGCCGGCCTCGCCGACAAGATCCGTGGCGACTACGTCCCGCTCGACGACCCGGCGAAGTTCGGCCTCACGATCCGGCGTCCGATCGGGGTCGTCGCGGCGATCACGCCGTGGAACTTCCCGCTGACGCTCATGGCCAACAAGATCTGCCCGGCCCTCGCGACCGGCTGCACGGTCGTGCTGAAGCCGGCATCGACGACGCCCCTCGCCACGCAGCGCGCCGTCGAGATCATCAACTCGGCGGGCCTGCCGCCAGGAGTGCTCAACATCGTGCATGGCTCGGGCGCCGAGATCGGCGACGCGCTCGTCTCGCACCCGAAGGTGAACAAGATCGCCTTCACCGGCCAGACCGAGACCGGCAAACGGATCATGAAGCTCGCGGCGGACAACGTCACCCGCATCACCCTGGAGCTCGGCGGCAGCGACCCGATGATCGTGTGTGAGGACGCCGACCTGCGTCGCGCGTCCGCCGCCACGGCCATCGGCCGCTTCTTCAACGCCGGACAGGCCTGCCTCGCGGTCAAGCGCGTCTACGTCTTCGCATCGGTCGCCGAGGAATTCATGACGAAGATCGCCGACCGCGCGAAGAAGGAATGGAAGGTCGGCGACGGCCTTGCCGAAGGCGTGAAGATGGGGCCGCTCCACACCGAGCACCAGCGCGCCGAGGTGGAGGCGCAGGTCGCTGACGCCGTGAAGAAGGGCGCAAAGATCCTCGCCGGCGGGACCCGCCCTCAGGGGGACGAGTACTCGAAGGGCTGGTTCATGGACGCCACGGTCCTCAGCGAGGTGCCGGACGACTCCCGCATGCTCACCGAGGAGGTCTTCGGGCCGGCGCTCCCGATCGTGATCGTGAATGACCTCGACGAGGCCATCGCCAAGGCGAACTCGAGCGTGTACGGGCTCGGCTCGTCCATCTGGACGAAGGATCTCGCGAAGGCCCGCAAGGCCGTGGAGCAGATCCAGGCCGGCTACACGTGGGTCAACGACATCCAGGTCGCGTACGACCAGCTGCCCTTCGGCGGCTCGAAGCAGTCCGGATTCGGCAAGGAGCACGGCCTCGAGGCGCTCGACGGATATCTGGAGAAGAAGTCCGTCGTGCTGTCCGCAGGCTAGTCGGATGGCCGACGTCGCTGCGCTGATGGCGGAGGCGAAGAGCCTCGACCTCTTTCACCCGCACGGGGCGTTCGAAGTGCATTGCGTGCACTGCCACGCCCGGCTCGACGGCAACGGAGACTGCGCGACCTGCGGGCTCATCGGGCGCCCGGCGCTCGAGCTCGAGCGCCGTGCGAGCGCGGACCCGGACCGGGTCGAAAAGCTCTTGAAGGGCGCGATCGCCAAGCGAAGGGCCTACACCCCCGCCGCGAAGGGCTAGGCCAGCGCGGCGTCGGCCTCGCCTGCGATGTCACGGTCGTCGACCTCGAGGATCGCGCCGTTGCGAGCGGTGCCCGGCAGGCAGAGATACGCGACGATGCGAGCCGGCTGCACGAGCGCATCGACCGAGCTGCTTCGCGCGAGGTCCAACGCCGGGGTGTCCCCGTGACCGGGGTGGAAGGCGCAGACGGTGACGCCGCTCCCCTCCATCTCGGGCGCGAGGACGCGCGTGAGCTGATCGACGGCGGCCTTCGCGGCGCAGTACGCGCTCCAACCGGCGCTCGCCCGGTCGGCGGCGCCACTCGAAATGTTCACGACCCGTCCGTGATCGCGGTCGAGCATGCCCGGAAGGACGGCCCGGGTGGCGAGGTATGTCCCGCCGACGTTGATGGCGATGTTCCGCAGCCACGATGCACCGCTGGTCTCAACGAGCGGACCGACCGGATCGAGCACCCCGGCGTTGTTGACCAGGATCGTTGGCGGACCGACCCACCGCTCGGCCGCGAGCACCAGCTCCTGCACCTGGCGCTCGTCCGAGACATCCGCGGTCTGCGCGAGGACTCTCCCGCCCTGCTTCTTGATCACACTGGCGACCTCGTCGAGCTCAAGCGCGTTCCGCGAGGCGATCACGACGCTCGCACCGAGCCCGGCGAGCGTCTCCGCGATCGCGCGACCGAACCCGCGACCTCCGCCGGTCACGATGGCCACCTGCTTCGACAACCGAAGCTCGGTCATGCGTGCACCGATAGCTGTTTCGCGAGGGACCCCGAGAGCCGATCGATGTCGCCATCCTGATGCAGCGCCCAGAACGAGATGCGGATGGCATCCATGCTCTGGTCGCCGACGTGCTTGATCACGACGCGGTCCAGGTCCCAGGCCCGCTGCACGATCTGGGCGGCGCCACCGGACCGCGGCTGCACGACCACGATGCCGGTGGGATCGCCGGCCCGGCCGAGGAGATCCAGGGGAAGGTCGGCGACCGCGCGAAGGACCCGCGACCGTAGCTCCGTCAGCCGCTCCGCGACCCGTGGACCGAGCGCGCGATGCACCGCGAGCGCCTGCTGAAGCCCAACGAACGCCGCGACATCGACGGTCCCGATCTCGAACCGGGTCGCGTCGTCGTTGAGCGTCAGATGCCCGTCAAGGTCGTGGTCGACGCGGGAGCGCCAGCCGACCCGGCCCGGCGTCCAGCGCCCCGGATCGGCGACCCATATCGCGCCGGTCGCGAGGGGACCGTGCAGCCACTTGTGTCCGAGGAAGACCGCGGCGTCCGCACCGAGGGCCCGCACATCGACCGGGATCTGCCCGAGCGCCTGGGCGCAGTCGACGATGCTGACCGCACCGGCCTGGCGGGCGAGGCGACATGCGGCCTCGACCGGAAGCCGCCGACCGGTCCGGCACGAGACGAGGGACAGCACGATCGCCTGCGCGCCGTGCTGGAACGCGGTCGCGATGTCGGCCAGGAGCTGCTCGTCATCGTGCAGCGAAATGACGCGCACCCGATCGCCCCGATCCTGGCGGCGGTACACCGGTAGCAGCGCCGCCGGATGCTCTTCGGCGGTGGATGAATGGCGTCGGGATGTTCTCGCACGTCGGCTACGACTCGTACAACGCCGAGCTCTCGGCGACACGCGCGGCGCTCGCCGCATTCATCGGCGATCCGGGCGGCGCCTCGCGCATCGCGCTCACCCAATCGGCCACCGATGGTCTGAACACGCTCGTCGCATCACTCCCGTTGGCCGGGCCGGCGGCGCTCATCGCGACGACCGCGGAAGAGCATCCGGCGGCGCTGCT
>JANXXG010000068.1 GCA_025350745.1 Chloroflexota bacterium
CGCGCCGACGAGGCCGGCCGGGCGATCGAGGAGGTCGACCGCAACGGGCTCTGGACCGCCCAAACGCCGCAGGCCTTCCAGCGCGCTCTGCTCGAACGGGCGCGCGCGGCCGCCGGTGACCGCGCGTTCACCGACGACGCTGCGGCGGTCATTGCCCTCGACGTCGATGTTCGGCTGGTGCCCGGCGAGCGCCGGAACTTCAAGCTGACGTCTCCCGAGGACGTGTCATACGCCCGCGAGCTGACCGAGAAGGGCCTTGCCGCGATCACCGCGCAGGCCCTGCCGCGATGACGATGCCCCGGAGCGGGATTGGGTACGATATCCATCGTCTCGTGCCCGACCGCCGGCTGGTGCTCGGCGGCGTCAGGATCGATCATCCGACGGGGCTGGCGGGACACTCCGACGGCGACGTCCTCACCCACGCGATCATGGACGCGTTGCTCGGGGCCACAGCGCAAGGCGATCTCGGAACGCACTTTCCGAGCGACGATCCAGCCCATGCGGGCGCGGACAGCATCCGGCTCCTCGAACGGGTCGTGGCGCTGGTCGGGACGGCCGGGTATCGGATCGGCTCGGTGGACGCGTCGGTGATCGCGCAGGCGCCAACGCTTGCACCACGCATCGCGGACATGCGCGACCGGCTCGCCGCGGCGCTCCAGATCGGGCGCGATGCGGTGAGCGTTAAGGCGACGACGAATGACGGGCTCGGCATCGTCGGCGCAGGCGAGGCCATCGCCGCACTGGCGACGGTGATCGTGGAGAAGTCCGAGCCCTAGGAGGCTCGTGTCGATCCAGCTGTTCAATAGCGCCACGCGGACCGTCGAGCCGTTCACTCCCCTAAAGCAGGGCGAGGTCGGCATCTACAACTGCGGGCCGACCGTCTACGACTACCAGCACATCGGGAACCTCTATGCCTACATCGCCGCAGACATCACGCGCCGAACGCTCGAGTACCTCGGCTACCAGGTGAACCAGGTGATGAACATCACCGATGTCGGGCATCTCGTCGACGACGCCGATACCGGTGGCCAGGACAAGATGGCGATCGGGGCGCGCCGCGAAGGCATCGATCCACTCGCGATGGCCAAGAAGTACGCCGAGCAGTTCATGGTCGATCGGCGCAAGCTCAACATCCAGGATCCGCACATCGTCGCGAAGGCGACGGAGCACGTCCCGGAGATGATCGCGCTCATCGAGCGACTCATTGCGCAGAGCCACGCGTACGCGGCGCCCGACGGCGTGTATTTCGACACGACGACGTTCGCAGGCTACGGGACCCGGCTCAATCCGGAGCCGCCCGAGAGCCGCGAGGCCGGCGCCCGCGTCGAGGTGAACCCGAACAAGCGCAATCCATTCGACTTCGCGCTGTGGCGCGCCGCAAAGCCTGGGGACCTCCAGCAGTGGGATTCACCGTGGGGACGGGGAAACCCGGGGTGGCACATCGAGTGCTCGGCCATGTCGATGAAGTACCTCGGCGAAACGTTCGACGTGCACACCGGTGGCGAAGATCACCTCTTTCCGCACCACGAGTGCGAGATCGCGCAGTCCGAGGCCGCGACCGGTAGGCACTTCGTGAACTATTGGATGCATAACCATTTCATGCGTTTCGACAGCGCGAAGATGGCGAAGTCATCGGGCGGCTTCTTCCGGCTGGACGACCTGATCGCCCGCGGTCACGACCCGCTCGCGTTCCGGATGCTCGCCCTCGGCGTCAGCTACCGGAAGGGCCTGGACTTCACCTGGGACTCGCTCGCGGAGGCCGAGCGCCGCCTCAGTGCCTGGCGGTCGCAGATCCGTGATGCGGCACAGCGAACGACGGCTGAGGCTCCGGTGCAGGACGATCCGATCCGCTCCGCTTTCACGGCGGCGATCAGCGACGACTTCAACACGCCGCGCGCTCTCGCGCAGGCCGAGGCCGCAATGAAGCTCGTGAACTCGACGGATGAGCCGAGCCGGCGTCGCGGTCTAGGACTGCTGTTCGACATGGACCGGGTGCTCGGCCTTGGGCTCGAGGCGAGTGCGACGGCGACCGACGATCTGGCCCCTGATGACGAACGGCTTTTCGACGAGCGCGTCGCGGCCCGTGCGGACGGCGATTTCAAGCGGTCGGACGAATTGCGGGTCGCGCTCGAAGCGCGCGGCATCAAAGTGAAGGACACCAAAGACGGAGCGCGCTGGGAGCGCATCGCGAAAGGAAGTGCGTCATGAGCGAGGAATTCGAAGGTGCGGGACCCGGCGAGAGCGCGCCGCGCAACGAACCCGTGAGCAACGGCGGTCCGGCCGGCGCGCCGCAGACGGGTGGGCCCACCGGCTCGACTGGTGGTCCGCCGCTCGGTGAAGATCCCAATAACCGGCGGCCGCGGCGCCGAGG
>JANXXG010000084.1 GCA_025350745.1 Chloroflexota bacterium
GTCAGCTGCATGAGACGCTCGAGTACTTCGGTATCTCGCAAGATGAGCTATCCGTTGGTGACTACGAGGTTGGGATTTCAATCCCGCGTGAGGCTGTACACAACACGCTCCCTCAGCTGGGACAGGAGTTCGTCAAGCTTCAAAGGATGCTCGCGCCGTTCGAGGAACTGGCAGGGGAAGGCGTCGCAGAATTCGAGGTTCGATCGATCGCATCGTCCGAGTTCTGCGTCTATCTCGCAGCGGCTCCGGGCGCGACGTACCTCATCGCCAAGGCCATCACCCAGGTCGAAGAAGCACTGGTCAAGTGGTACGAGGTCAAACGGATACGCATGGAGCTGGCTGAAAACCTCCCCGGCTTCTCTCTGGAGGATATCGACGAGCACGTCAGCAACCTCGTAGACCAGCGGATCGACGAGCTGGCCCTGGAGCTGTTGGAGGAGTCGGCAATCGATCCGACCGACGGTCGGAGAAACGAACTTGAGACCGCGGTGAAGTGGTCTCTCCGGAGGCTCGCGGAACGCCTCGATTCAGGCTACTCCCTTGACATCAGGACTCCTGAACCGCCACAGGAGCCCGAGGGCGATGAGGTCGCGGAGCCGGAGCGCGCACAAGTGATACGGGAGCTGGCTGCGACGGTGAAGCGTCTCGAGGCGCCAGGCTCCCGCATGCTCCGACTACCAGGGTCTCAGGAAGGTGGCGAGACGGCCGGAGAGGATTCCACTGAGGAGGGATGACTCGACCAAGCAGCCCGACCGCACCTCCGCGTCTACCCGATAGCTTGCAGTGCCACCTCGCCTCGTGCAGCCCGGGAGTCGCGATACGTCGAGGTTCCGGATGGCCCCGCCGCCGATCCTGCATCACATCTGCATCACGACCCGGTTCCACCCCAAGGTACCGAGAGGGACCCACAGGGACACCGTTCTCGCTGCTCAGGCCTCTGACCAGCGCGTTCGGTTCGCCCTTACAAGGCGAAGGTCGGGGGTTCGAGACCCTCAGCGCCCACGCAGGGGGGTTGACGACGATGCTGGAGGCCGCCCGGCCCGTTGGTCCCTGCCACGTCGGATCCTCGGGTGACTTCGGTGAGGACGACGCTCCCTGAACGCCGAGCTGAAGGCGTTCCCGACCGCTGGGCACTTCTAATAAGGTGATACGCACCTATGCCTGAGACTCCGGAGACCCGCTGCGCGACGACCGCCGATGGTGCGCACATCGCCTACCAGGTGCTCGCCAGCGGCTCGGTCGACTTCGTGTCCGCACGCGGTGTGCGAGGCGCCGAAGCGATCGCGGCTGGGGTGCGACCGCTGGGCATCGAGATCAGCGCGGGGCTGCACACGGGAGAGGTCGCGAACGAAGACGCCGCCGGTGAGCACGAGCTGAAGGGTGTCCCCGACCGATGGCGTCTCTACCGGGCCGTGAGCTGAGTGCAGATCCCCGCGACGCGCTACGCCCGGACCGTCGACGGTGTGCACATCGCCTACCAAGTCGTGGGCGACGGACCGATCGATCTCGTCCTGGTCGCATCGGGCTTGGGCCTCGGTCAGATCTGGCGCGCCCTGCGAGCTGGTTCGTTCTTGGAGCGGCTCGCCTCGTTCAGCCGACTGATCCTCCTCGACAGGCGAGGAACGGGCCTTTCGGACCACATCCTCGACCGGGAGCAGCAGCTCACGCTGGAGGGCCGCATGGAAGATGTTCGAGCGGTCATGGACGCCGCGGGGTCGCCTCGGGCCGCTCTCCTTGGGCTAGACCCCTCCGGTGGAGCTGTGGCTATCATGTTTGCCGCTACCTTGCCGGAACGCACGGCCGCGCTCATCGTCTACGGCGCAGCTGCGCGCGAGGTCCGGGCGCCCGATTACCCCATCGGCCCCACGCTCGCCGAGTTCGACGCCGGAGTCGCAGACATCGAGCGTGGCTGGGGTAGCGAGGAACTCGCTCAGCGCTGGGTCGCGTCGCTTCACCCGGCGGTGCGAGACGACCCGCGCGAGATCGAGGACTTCGTCGCGTGGATGCTCTCCGTCGGCGGCCCCGGCGATTCCGCTAGAGGGTTCCGCGTGGACCGGGATACCGACATCCGGGATCTGCTGCCGTCCGTTCGCGTGCCCACGCTCGTTATCCATCGCCGCGACGACGTCTTTGCCGACATCGAACACGGCCGGTACCTGGCGGCCCACATCCCGGGCGCCGATCTCACGGAACTCCCTGGGGACGTGCATATGTGGGACGTGGGGGACGACATGCCGGGGGAGGTCGAGCGCTTCCTTTCGACGATCCAGCAGGAGGAGACGGATCTCGACCGCTACCTCGCGACGGTGCTGTTCACGGATATCGTCGACTCAACCACGCTCGCAGCCAGCGGCGGCGATCGCGCCTGGCGCTCTCTTGTGGAGCAGCATCACCACACCGTCAGAGGTGCGCTCGCGAGGCACCGAGGCACCGAGATGGATACGGCGGGCGACGGGTTCTTCGCGACCTTCGACGGTCCCGCTCGCGCGGTTCGCTGCGCTCTAGCCGCGATCGAGAGTCTCCGCGACCTCCCACTCGAGATCCGCGCCGGTATCCACACCGGTGAGGTGCAAACCATCGATGGCAAGGCCGGCGGCATCGCGGTGACACTCGGGGCACGCATCGCGGGCGTGGCGGGGCCTTCCCAGGTCATCGTCTCAAGCACCGTCAAGGACCTCGTAGCGGGCTCAGGTCTCTCATTCGAGGACGTTGGCGAGCGCGAGCTGAAGGGTGTGCCCGACCGCTGGCGCCTGTATCGGGCGACCGCCGAATGATGCGGTGTCCGTGCATCACATCTGCATCACGACCCGGTTCCACCCCAAGGTACCGAGAGGGACCCACAGGCACATCGTTCTCGCTGCTCAGCCCTCTGACCAGCACGTTCGGTTCGCCCTTACAAGGCGAAGGTCGGGGGTTCGAGACCCTCAGCGCCCACGGGGAAGGCCCCCGATCGGGGGGCATCGTTGCGATCATCGGACGCTTTGGCGACGTTAGCCTTAGCACCCGGCGAACGTCCGGGTCACTGAAGGGGGAGCAGATGCACGTCATCGACTTCATGTCCCAAAGCTGGATAACGGAGGGGATAGGCGCTGTCTCAGGCGCCGCCGCAGCGTCCGTCGCGTTCGGTGCTGGGGAGGCGCACGTTCGTCTGCTCCGACTCGACCCCGGAGGCGAAGTCGCGCCACACGAGACGGGTTTCGGTCAGCTGTTCGCGCCGATCGCCGGCGAGGGTTGGGTCAGCCAGGGAGCAGATCGCGCTCTTGTAAGCGTAGGCCAGGCGGCGTACTTGCCTCGCGGCGTCATCCACGCAAAGGGCAGCGACGCTGGGCTGATCGCGCTGGTCATCCAAGTGAAGGACCTAGACCTCGGCGGAGAGGTCTAGCTCTACTACGTGCGAGCTGAGAGTGCCGCCGTGCCTCCCCCTTTATCCTTGATTCCAGAGCGTCAAGTCCGAGCAGGGCTGCGGGTGGAAGTACACGCGTAGGCCGACATCGCGCACCTCGATGGCTTCCTCACCTGGACCAATCGTTCCACCGCACGCCCCGCAGTGCAGTACATCGTTGAGGAAGAACCGCCGCGCATCGGTCTGCATGCTGACCTCCTAGGCCCTGAGTTGGCCTAGCACTACCCCGACCGAGCCGGTTCCAATCATCGTGGGACGAGAACGGAGGGCGGCCGCCCGTCGATGACTCGCCGAAGAGATGGCAGCGTGCTGTCTCTTCCTGGCTTCGGACGCGTCTTCGATCGTGACCGGTACGGCGCTCGTTGCCGACGGGGGCGGCCTGGCGGTCGACCTCCCGAGCATTCCGTTGGTCGACCTCCCTTGAGCTCGGTCCTTGCCGGCTGGGGACCGCCGAAGGTCCCGTTCCGGCGCCAAGCCTATCGGCCACCCGCGTGGGATAGTCCTCGGTCATGGGCATCGAGGATGCGCTGCGCGCCGTTGATGCGACCTTCGACCGGGCCGCCGGCGATGACTCGATCCCGGGGATCTCGTACGGCGTCGTGATCGGGGGCGAGCTCGTTCATGCGCGCGGCCTCGGCACGCTCCGCGACGGCGAGGACCGCGTCCCCGATGCCGACAGCGTGTTCCGGATCGCGTCGATGACGAAGAGCTTTACGGCCTCGGCCGCGGTACTGCTGCGCGACGAGGGCGCACTGCGGTTCGACGAGCCGGTGGGGACCTACGTGCCAGAGCTCGAAACGCTGTGCGGCCCGACCGCGGACTCGCCGCCCGTCACGGTGCGGCATCTGCTGACCATGGCGAGCGGCCTGCCCACCGACGATCCGTGGGGCGACCGGCTGCAGGGGATGGATCTGTCCCGCTTCGCCGAGCTGCTCTCCAGTGGATTCGAGCCCGCCTGGGCGCCGGGCACGACCTTCGAGTACTCGAACCTGGGGTACGGTATGCTCGGGCGCGCGCTCACGAACGTCAGCGGCACGGAGTACCGGGACCTCGTGCGGGCCCGCCTGCTCGATCCTCTCGGGATGGGCGCCACCGTGTACACCGCCGGGGAGGTGCCTTCCGACAGACTCGCGATCGGCTACGTCCGCCGCGACGACGCCTTCGTGGAGGAGCAGTTCGACGGGTACGGTGCGCTCGCCTCGATGGGCGGCATCTTCAGCTCGGTGCGCGACCTCGCCACCTGGGTGGCGGGGTTCGCCGACGCGTTCCCCGCGCGCGAGGGCCCCGAGGGATCCCATCCGTTGTCCCGCGCCTCCCGCCGCGAGATGCAGCAGGTCCAGCGATCGTTCGACCCTGAGCTGAGGCGGCCCTCGACCGACGCCGTGCCCGAGGTGCTGAGCGGGGGCTACGGATTCGGGCTCTTCGTGATGCACGACCTTCGGCACGGCCAGGTGATAGGACACAGTGGGGGATACCCCGGGTTCGGATCGCACATGCGATGGCACCCGGCCTCGGGAGTGGGGGTCATCGCGCTCGGAAACCGGACCTACGCGCCGATGTCCAAGTACGCCGCCGAGGCGCTCACGACCTTGGTGACGCGCGAGGCTGCTCCGGTCCGCCTGGTCGTGCCGTGGGATGCCACGCGAACCGCCCGGGCGCAGATGGAAGGTCTGCTGCGCGCCTGGGATGACAACGTGGCCGCCGAGGTGTTCGCCTTCAACGTGGACCTGGACGATCCGTTCGATCGCCGCCGCGTCGACATCGAACGGATCCGTGAACGCCACGGTGCGCTCTCGGCCGATCCTGACCTGCCGGAGGTGCCCCATTCGCCGGCGCACCACGTGTGGTGGCTGCGCGGATCGCGCGGCGGGCGGGTACGGGTCGAGATCCTGATGACGGGCGAGCGTCCCCCCCGCGTGCAGACGTTCGAGCTGCGGTCGGTGCCGGATCCGTCGCCGGCGATGGCGGACGCGGTCCGCCGGGTCGCGGCGCTGACGGCCGAACCCGCGCCAGCCTGGCCCGACGAGCTCCCGCTCGCCGCCGGCATGGACCGGGCCGCGGTCGATCGCGCGCTCAGGGCAGCGTCCGCTCTGTTCGGACCGCTCAGGGTCGGCCCCGCCATCCGCGGCGACGGTGATCGCGATGTCACGGTGGAGCTCCGGGGCGATCGAGGGACCGTCGACCTGCGGCTCGCGCTCGACACGAACGGCGGCGCGTTCGGCGCCGTGTCGCTCGTGCCGCGGACGGTCTCGGCGCCGCGGGTGTGAGTCAGTTGCTGAGAGCCTCGAGTGCGCCCTTCTGACGCTGTGAGCGAGATCGGCGTCTTGTTGCGACCGGGCACGAACCAAACGTAGATCTGCGAGAACGGGACCGCCACACGTACCTACCCGGCCATCTCACCGGCTATCCTCGGCCGGACCCTCACCGACCCGACAGGCCTGGGCGCATGTCTGAACAGGCGAAGAAGAGCCCTTTCTACGACTTCCTTTCACGCTACGCGGAAGGGGACTTCGAGTCCGACATGGCGGGCGCGACCCAGGACGAGGACTACCTGAACTGGCACGGCTACTGTCGTTGCCGTGAGATCCGCGAGGTCGACGTGGTCCAGCAGGGGCTATCGCTCGTGGATCACCTGGAGGAACGCGACCTCATCCGCTACTGCGGCGAGACCGGGACGGCCGTCGTTACCTATGAACCGCTGGGCAGCGGGATCCTCACCGGGCAGTCACGTCCGATACCGATCCGATCTCGGTCTGGGGTGAGGACTTCGCCGAGTGGGGCTTCTACCAGCGCCTGTTCGCACCCGGAAGGATCGAACGCAGCCTCGCGGTCGTAGACCGACTGCGTGAGATCGCCGAGCGGTTCGAGACCACGGTGCCAAAGCTCGCTCTCGCGTGGAACCTTGCACAACCGGGCGTCACTTCCGCGATCGCCGGAAGTCGTAACCCCGCGCACGTGACCGAGAACGCGGCTGCAGTTGTCGTCGAACTCTCCTCCTCTGACCTCGCGGAGCTCGAAGACGTCATGCTGCTCGGGCCCGCGTTCGGCGAACCGTAGGCTCCTCAGACCCGGCCTCCAAGGGCTGTAGAGAGCCCCTGGAGGGTTCTATCGTCTGCAGCTCCTGCCACAGTCCCGCGGAGACGGATGTGTCAGGGTGCTGCAGCACCTGACCGCCGACGCTGGGGCCGGAGGGTCATCCGCTTGGCAACCCTCGTTGCCCGGGCACGGCGGTC
>JANXXG010000075.1 GCA_025350745.1 Chloroflexota bacterium
CTCGCGATCGGTTCGCTGTCGGCGTGCGACGGCACGAGCTCGCACGTCGCGCGGGACACGACTCGCGCGTGTACGCGATCGAATCGAGCCGCGACCTCGACGGCGGAGTGCAGCCCTACCGGCGGCTGTTCCGGACCGTCCAGGCCGACGACACGCTCGTCCTCCACTACTCGATGGGCAACGAGGTGTTCGATCAGCTGGTGAAGCTGCCCGCGCGGAAGATCCTCATCTATCACAATGTCACGCCCGCCGAGTTCTTCAGCGGCATCAACCCGCACGCCGCGCTGCATGCGCAGCTCGGCCGCAAGCAGCTGGCGACGCTCGCCGCGCCCATAGACCTCGGCGTCGGGGTGAGCGACTTCAACCGGCGCGAGCTCGAGGCCGCCGGATTCGCGCGGACCGCGGTCGTGCCCCTGTTGATCGACTGGACGGCGTACGACGTCGCGCCTGATCCCGCGGTGCTGGCGCAGTGGGCCTCGGCCCGCACGAAGATCCTGTTCGTCGGGCGCATCTCGCCACACAAACGCCAGGACGATCTCATCCGGCTCATCGCCTATGAGCGGGCCTGCGTCGATCCGGAGGCCCAGCTGATCCTCGTTGGCTCGTACCGCGACCAGCCCCAGTACCACGGGCGGCTCCGCGCGCTCGCGGAAGAGCTCGGCGTCGCTCAGGCCGTGACCTTCGCCGGCAGCGTCAGTCTCGCCGCCCTCGTCGCGTACTACCGGACCGCGACCGCGTTCGTGTCGCTCTCGGAGCACGAGGGCTTCGGCGTGCCGCTGCTCGAGGCGATGCGGTTCGATCTGCCGGTGATCGCGTACGACGCCGGCGCGGTCGCGGAGACGCTCGGCGACGCAGGGCTGCGGGTGAAGAGCCGCGACCTTGCGGAGATCGCGGAGCTCGTCGGACTTGTCGCGGAGCGGCCCGAGCTGCGCACATCGTTGGCCCTGGCCGGTCAGAAGCGCGTCGCGGAGTTCTCGACGGCCCGCGTCGAGAAGCGCACCCGGGACGTGATCGGGCTGTGACGGAGCTGCGTGCGATCCACCAGTTCACGCCGACGCTGACGTCGGCCGACTCGATCTCCGGCGACGTGTTCCAGCTGCAGCGCCTCTTTTGGCGCAGCGGGATCGCTGCGCCGATCTACGCCGATCACGCCGCGCCGACCGTGCGCGGCTTCGCCCGCGACTGGCGCGAGCTCGCGAACGAGCCGGTCGAGCGCGCGCCACTGATGGTCCACATCTCCATGGGCAACGACTCGCTCGATGCGGTCTTGGGATTGCCGCAGCAGAAGATCGTCGACTACCACAACATCACGCCGGCCCACTACTTCGCCGGACTGAACGAGGATGCCCGCCGCTACAGCGAGATCGGTCGCCGCCAGCTCGCCGACTACGCGAAGCACGCGGCGCTCGGGATCGCCGACAGCGAATACAACCGCAAGGAGCTCGAGGCACTCGGCTACGCGAAGACCGCGGTCGTCCCGATACTCGTCGACTGGTCCGCGTTCGATCTCCCGCCCGACGCCGCCGTCACAGCACTTCTCGCCGACGAGCGCACGAGCATCCTCGTCGTCGGGCAGCTGCTCCCGCAGAAGGCCCTGCACGACGTCATCGCGGCGTTCGCGAAGTATCGCGAGACCGATCGCACCGCGCGGCTTTACCTTGTCGGCTCGGATCGCATGTCCGGCGAATACGTCGCGACGCTGAAGGCGCAGGTCGCCGAGCGTGGCCTGGCCGATGCCGTCGTGTTCGCCGGCACGGTCTCGCCGGCCGAGCTCGTCGCGTACTACCGCGGCGCGACCGCGCTGCTCACGCTCTCCGACCATGAGGGGTTCTGCATCCCGCTCCTCGAGGCGATGCGCAACGACCTGCCGATCGTCGCGAACGCGGTCACCGCGATCCCGGACACGCTCGGCGACGCGGGCATCCTCCTTGGCGACAAGTCGCCGGGTGCGGTCGCCGCCGCCCTGGAGCGGGTGGTCCGCGACGCGTCGCTCCGCCGATCGCTCGTGGAGAAGGGCCGCCGCCGGTTCACCGACTTCAGCGAGGAGCGCGTGCATGCCGCGCTCAACAGCGCGCTCGCGCTCGCGGAGTGGTCCATCCCGGCGCCTCGCCCGCTCAAGATCACCGTGCTCTCGAGCGACGAGCGGTGCGGCGTGCACGAGTACTCGCAGTCGGTCATGCAGGGTCTGCGTGCGAACGGCAACGTGGTGCGCTTCGCGGGCGTCCGCCATCTGAACGA
>JANXXG010000051.1 GCA_025350745.1 Chloroflexota bacterium
GTGACATGGTGCGCACCCTTGGCGGAACTCGCCTTGATAGCTGGCTTGACGAGATCCAAGAGCACGGCTGCTCGGAACTGCAATCCTTCGCCACCAGCCTGAGGAAAGATCATGAAGCGGTGATGCAGGGCTTGCTCGTGAAATGGTCGCAAGGTCCCGTGGAGGGGCATGTCCATCGGATTAAACTGATTAAGCGCAGTGGCTATGGGCGGATGGGATTCCACACATTGCGGCAACGGGTGCTGATCCGGGAAGTCCCCTAGCCGGGGCAAGAGCAAGCGAAGCCTGTTCCACGATCAGCAAATCGCCGGAAGACCCAGTAAATTTTGACGAGGTGTCCTTCGCGTTCTGGGCCTGCACGAAGCCGGCGATGCCGGTGACGTGCGGGATCAGGAGCTCCGCGACGGCGCCCTTCGGGAGGTTCGGGTTCGCGCCCGAGAGGAAAGCGTCGAAGTCCTTGCGGTATCCGTCGAGGTCCGCGACGGCCTTGTCCTGTCCGGCCTTGTCGCCCTTCGCGGTGGCCTGGGTGTAGCTGACGAAGAAGCCGATGTGCTTCCGCCACAGCTCGAGGAAGGTGGTCTTGGCGGCGTCGCCGTACACGGAGCCGATGGCGTCGCCAAGGCCGACCGTGTTGGTGTCGAGGGTCTTGGCCGCAGCCTGGAAGCCGGCGTCGTTGCCGCTCAGGGCTGCGCCGGTCGCGAAGCCAACGATCTGGACGTGCTCGTCGAGGAGCAGGTTCAGCGCGACGCGGAGGTCGGACGCCTTCGATGCGGCGCCGGGGAACTTGTCAGGGAACTGCTTGGCGATCGCGCCCGCGAGCGGGTCTGCGATCTTCTGGCTGTGCGCCGCGCTGACCTTGATCTTGTCGATGAAGGTCGGGTCCTTCGCGGCCTGGGCGTCGATGACCGCAAAGAGGCTGCTCACGTGGGTCACGAGGAGGTCGGCGACCGCCCCCTTCGGGAGGTTCGGGTTCGCACCGGTGATGAACGCGTCGAAGTCCGCCCGATACCCGTCGAGGTCGGTCTTCGCCTTGGCCATCTTGGCCTGGTCCTTCGCCGCCGCACCCATGGTGTAGTCGACGAAGAAGCCGATGTGCTTGCGCCAGAGTGCGAGGAACGTCGTCTTCGCGGCGTCTCCGTAGACGGAGCCGATCGCGTCGCCGAGGCCGACCGTGTTCTTGTCCAGCGTGGCGGCCGCGGCCTTGAAGCCTGCGTCGTTGCCGAGGAGCGCCTGGTTCGTCGCCGTGCTCGCGAGGTACACGTGGTCCATCAGGAGCACGTTGAGCGCGACGCGGAGGTCGGCGGCCTTGGTCATCGCGGTGGCGGCCGTTGCCGCGGTGGCAGCCGTGCTCGGGCTTGCGACGGTCGTCTTGGCCGTCGCGCTCGGTGATGGGCTGGTCGTGCCGTTACCGGCCGATCCGCAGGCCGCGGCGGCGATCGATAGAACGATCCCGACGGCGGCAAGTCGCAAGTAGGTCCGCTTCATGTGGTGATCTCCCTGTGCTGATTTGGTCTGTGATGGCGCGTGGCGGCGTGCTAGCGAACGACGACCCGGGCGATCATGTTGTTGTGACGCGAACAGAAGTACGCGTAGTCGCCCGTCGTCGCGAAGGTGAAGGAGAATGTCTGGCCCTTGTCGGCCAGCGTGCCGTTGACCCGCCCATCGGGGGCGATGTCGTAGTTCCCGAAGTCGTCCTTTTTCACCGAGGTCCCTGTGGTGACGGTGTGAAGGATCGCGTCGTCATTCGTCCACGTGACGGTCGTCCCCGCAGCGACGGTCAGCTCGGCGGGCTGGAACCGGAAGCTGCTGATCTGCACCGTCGCCGAGCGCTGCGCGGTGGTCGCCACCGGGGCGGCACACGCGGCGAGGGCGACGATCGAGAGGAGGACGATCGGGCGGATGATGCGAATGACGTTCACGGCGATTTCTACGTAGACCTGATCCGAGCCGGATGACCGGAGAGACAACGAACGTGTAACGACAAGGGCCCCGGCATCGCTGCCGGGGCCCTTGGTCGCGCGAAGGAGGAGGGGCTAGGCGGTCGTGACGGAGGACTTCGGTCTCATGAAGCCGATGTACAGGGCGAGCACGGCCGTACCGAGGTGGAGGAAGTTGTCGGCCATGTTGATGACGAGGAGCTGGTTCATGAGGTCGGGGAGCGCGAATCCGAGGATCGCGACCAGCAGATACACGATGCCGATGAGCTGCGAGGTCTTGCGCGCGGAGTCGGGGCCCATGGGCGCGGCGAAGGCCGCGAAGAGCCAGAGACCGCCGATCGCAAGGTGCACGATGTCGTGCAGGAGGTTGACGCCGAAGATCCCGAGCAGCGGGCTCGGAAGGATGAGTCCGAGGATGCCGACGAGGACGTAGACAGCGCCGAAGACGATCGCGAACTGACGAGCCATTCCTTCTCCTAGCGGTGCCCCAGTGGGGCCCGGGGTCTGGGGCGTGAGCCCCTACAGCGCCAGACTACGAGGCCCGCGGACACCTGGATGACACCAGTACAGTCAAGTGGCGTGAAACATGTCATCTAGCGGAATCGGGTCATCCATCGCGGCTCCGCGTGTCGTACCCAGCGACAAGGGTGATGAAGATGCGGCATGTCTTGCTCGGATCGCCGCCGGCGACCCGGATGCCCTTGGCGAGCTGTACGACCGGTATGGCCGCGTGGTCTTCGGTGTCCTCTATCGGCTGCTCGGCGTGCCCGAAGCCGCCGAAGAGGTCACCCAAGACGCATTTCACGCCGTCTGGCGGCGCGCGACGACGTACCGCGCCGATCGGGGAGCGGTCCGCACCTGGGTGCTCGCGATCGCGCGGAACGCGGCGATCGATTGGCGCCGGACCAAGGGAAAGCGCTTCGAGCGGGAGGCGGCGATCGACGAGGCCGCTGAGCTGGTCGAGGAGGTCCGCGTGGACGATCGGGTCATCGCGAGCCTGCGCGCCGAGCGCGTTCGCGAAGCGGTCGCGTCCCTTCCGTTGGAGCAGCGCACCGTGCTGAGTCTGGCGTTCTGGTCCGGCCTGTCGCAGACCGAGATCGCCGCGCGCACCGGCACGCCCCTCGGCACCGTGAAAAGCCGGGTGCGGCTCGGCATGATGAAGCTGCGGGACCGGCTGCAGGTCGAAGGGGCGGACCGATGACCGAACATCCGCTCGACGACCTTGCCGCGTATTCGCTCGGCATCCTCGACCCCGAGGAGCAGCGCGCCGTTGGCCGCCACCTGGCCGGCTGTGCGACCTGCGGCGCCGACGTCGCATCGCTCGGCGAGACGGCATGGACGATCGCGGAGACCGCTGGACGAGCCGCCCCGGCGCGACTCCGCGGCGCGATCGTCGAGCAGGCCCGCCGCACCGGGGCGTCGCCGGCCGGTCCACGCGCGTCGCTGTGGTCGCTCTTCCTGCGCCCGGTGCCGATGGTCGTGCCGCTCGCGCTCGCCGTGGTGCTCGTCATCGGACTCGCCGGGTACGCCGGCGCGCGTCGCGACGCCGAGCGCTACAGCTCCGCGGTCGCGGCGGCTGTCGGCGCACGGGTCGTGCCCCTCGCCGCGACGGTCGCCGGTATGCGCGGATCGGTCGTGGTGCCCGCGAACGGCGGGAGGCCGTACTTGATCCTCGATCTGCCGGCAGCGCCTGCGGGCAAGATCTGGGAGGCTTGGGTCATCCGCGGTGAGGTGGCGACGCGCGCCGGGATCACCGCCGACCGCGGCCTGACCACGCGCGAGCTGACCGCCGTGCTTGCCCCCGGCGACACCGTGGCGATCACTGCGGAGCCCCCGGGGGGCGTCGACCGCCCGACCGGCGCGCCGGTCATGGCCGGAAAGACCTAGCCTCAAACCGATACCGAACGTTCATCGCCACGATCGGTCGGCCGCCGGACACTCGACCGAGCGCGCGTTGGGGAGGCGATCTGGACCGCGAACGGACCTCGGCGACGTCTGGCCTGGCGCAAGATCTCCTGGACTCCATCTTCAAGGTGGCGACGGAGCTTGTCCCCGGGGAGCGCGCGTCCCTGATGCTCCGGGAGGACGCCACTACCGATTTCATCATGTCCAACGCGGTCGGGATCGCTGACGAGGTCATGCGCCTTGTCCGCGTCCGCCAGGGCGAGGGCGTCGTCGGCTCGGTCGCGGCCTCCAAGCGTTCGCTGCTCGTGCGCTCCGGCGATGCCGTGCCCCGCCGTCCGGACGGCTCCGATCCGGGCCGCTACCGGACCGCGTCCTTCATGTCGGTCCCGATCCTGGTCGATGACGAGTCCCGCGGCGTCCTGAGCGTCGCGGACCCGCTTGACGGCCGCTCCTTCGGCGACAGCGACCTCATCACGCTCGAGCTCCTCGCGAGCCACATCGGGGCCTGCCTGCTCCAGCGTGAGCAGGGCGAGGCCATGCAGCGGCTCGCGGAGACCGACCCGCTCACGTGGCTCTTCAACCGGCGCCATTTCGATCAGCGCATCGAGGCGGAGCTCAATCGCGCGCTGCGCGCCGAGCACCTTGTATCGCTCCTCATGATCGACGTGGATCAGTTCAAGACGATCAACGACCGCTTCGGGCATCGCGCGGGCGATGCCGTGCTCAAGGCGGTCGCGATCGGCATCAAGCAGGCCGTGCGGGTGTACGACGTGCCGACCCGCTACGGGGGCGACGAGTTCGCGGTCATCCTTCCCGAAGCCGATAGTGAAGTCGCGTCGCGTGTCGCCCGTCGCGTGCTCGAGAAGACGGCGGCCCAGACGCTGCCCGGCGATCTCGTGTCCGCCGGCCTCTCCATCGGTCTCTCGATCGGGGTCGCCACGTTCCCACGTCCATCCGGCGACCTGCCCGCGCTCATCGAATCCGCGGACGCGGCGATGTACAAGGCCAAGGCCGGTGGCGGTGGCGTGCGCGTATGGGAGCACAGCCTGGCCCAGGGCCCGCGCGGCGCGATGCGGACGCATCCGGCGTACCCGCCGCCGGCGCCGTACCTTGCCGAGCCGGCGCGCCTTGCGTCAGCGCTGCTCCAGGCATTCATTCCGCGCGGCCTCGCGACGGATCACAACGCCGTGGTCGTCGGCAAGGAAGGCCAGGTCCTCACGATCGCTCTCCCGGGTCCGAGCAACGCCGCGGTGGACGCGATCTCGAAGGCCTCGGGCTTCGCGATCTACCCCGTGTACAGCAATGCCGCGGACCTTGAGGCCACGCGGCGCCGTCTGAGCGAAGCTATCTAGCTAGCGCGGCCTTGCTTCCTCGCGCTGCACGCCACCATCGGCACCTTTGAAGAGATACCCCACGCCCGGCACGGTCTGGATCACATCGCGGGTGCGACCGTCGGCGCCGAGCTTTCGTCGCAGCCGGCTCACATTCAGCTTGACGAGATCGCCACCGACGTCCGCGTCGTAGCCCCAGCCGCCTTCGAGAATCTCCTCCTGCGTCAGCACGCGGCCGGGGTTCGCCATGAAATGACGGAGCAGCTTGAACTCGGTCGGTGACAGATGTACCGGCACCTCGGCGGTGCGCACCTCGTGGGTCGCCTCGTCGAGCACGATGTCGCCCGTCTTGTAGATCGCCGGCGCGGGCCGCCCGCGGGTGTGAACGGAGCGCCGCAGGATCGCCTTCACGCGGGCGACGAGCTCCTTTGGCCGGAATGGCTTCGTGATGTAGTCGTCGGCCCCGAGCTGCAGGCCCCGAAGGATGTCCGACTCGTCCTGTCGGGCCGAGAGCAGGAGGACGGCGACGTGCTCGTCCACGTGGCGGATCCGCTCGAGCACGACGAAGCCCGCGAGCTTCGGAAGGTTGATGTCCAGCACGACGAGGTCCGGATGCTCGCGATTCAGTGTTTCGAGCGCGGCCTCGCCGTCGTACGCCCGGACGACCTCATAGCCTTCGCGCCGCAACGCGTAATCGAGCAGCTCCACGAGATCACGGTCGTCGTCGACGACCATCAATTTCACGCTGATCCAGCCTCCTGCGCGAGCTCCCGCGCCTTCGGGAGGGTGAAGTGTACCGACGTGCCGCGGTCGGGGGCGCTGTCCACTCCGATCTCGCCGCCCTGCGCGCGCACGATCGCGCGGCAGATGGTGAGGCCCAGGCCGAGGCCGCCGGCTTCGCCGCGGACGTTGCGCGACCGGAAGAAGCGTTGGAACAGCCTGTTGAGCTCGTCCGGCGGGATGGCAGGCCCGTCGTTGTGGATGGTGACGCGCACGAACCCCGCGACGATCTCGGTCCGAAGGGTGATCTCCGAGCGCTCGGTCCCGTACTTGCCGGCGTTGGTCAGCAGATTCGCGAACACCTGACCGGTCCGGCGAGGGTCGCAGACGACCCGATCGGTCCCGCGGCCGAAGTGGGTGACCAGGCGCTGACCCTTGCTCTCGAAGACCGAGCGCACGAAGACCAGGCTGTCCTCGAGGATCCCCTTGACGCTCGTCGGCATCGCCCGCACCTCGAACGTACCGGCCTCGATGCTGCCGGCATCGAGAAGGTTCTCGACCAGGTGCTCGAGCCGCAGCGCGCTGCGACGAAGGGTGCCGACCATCGCGCGCAGCTCCTGACGCGGCATCGAGATCGCGTCCTGGTGGACGAGGTCGAGTGACGCGGTCATCGCCGCGATCGGGGTCCGAAGCTCATGGGCCACATCGAGCAGGAATTCCTCCTTCAAGCGCAACAGCTCCGCGCTCGCCGTCACGTCACGCACCGTGTGGATGGTGGCGCGCGGTGCGGCACCGGCGAGCTGCGTCGACACGATCTCGAGCACCCCCATCCGGTCTTCCCGCGGGAACCACGCCCGCCGGATCGACTGGCCCTGCGGGTCCTGCACGGTGATCGCGCCGGACACCAAGAGGAGCTCCTCGAACAGCCGGCCGGGCAGCTGGTCCTCGCCCAACAAGCGGAACGCGGCCGGGTTCGCCGACAAGATCCGGCCGTGGCCATCGCAGATGAGGATCCCGTCGGTGAGCGCGACGAACGCGTCTTCGAACGCGACATTCGCGATCGCGTCGGTCGTGCGCCGGCCCGTTTTCAGCCGGCGCTCGGAGGGCACTAGACCGCCCGGGGCACGCGGAGCCGCACCCGCGTGCCGTTGCCCGGACTCGAGTCGATCGAGAGCTGCGCGCCGATCAGGCGGGCGGCCTCGCGCATCTGCAGCAGGCCAAGGCTGCCACGCCCGGCATAGCTGCCGAGCGTCGCCGCCACATCGAACCCGTTGCCGTCGTCCTCGACCAGGCCGACGATACCGCCGGCGTCATCGGTGACGTCGAGCGCCACGTTCGGCGCACGCCCGGTCTTCACGGCGTTGTTCGCGGCCTCCCGCAGGACCGTGAAGGCGCCGGCCTCCACCTCGGGCCCGAGTCGGGTGCTCGATGTCACCGTCCGCGCGAACACGCGCGAGCCGTTCGTCCCGTCCATGCGCTCCGCGAGCGCTCGCACGGCCGCGCTGAGCCCGTCCTCGGTCAGCGCGACCGGCCGCAGGGCGAACAGGATGTCCCGGAGACCCTTTTGGGCCTCGATGAGCCGCTCGCGCAGCCGGTCGAGGTCGGCCATTGCCGCGGGCACATCGGTGCGCGCCTCGCGCTGCACGATCTCGATGCTGATCGCGGCGTTCGCGAGCGTCTGCGCGACGCCGTCGTGGAGGTCACGCGCCAGCCGGTGCCGGGTCTCCTCGGTCACCTTGACCACCCGGAGCCGCTCCAGCGCGAGCTGCGCGTTGAGGGCCACGTACTCGAGCGCGATGCCGGCGGATCCCGCGAGCGAGCGCAACAGGGACTCGTCCGCGGCCGTGAACCGCTCATCACCGATCTTGTTCACCGCCTGGAGCACCCCGAGGCGCGATCGGTCGCGCGCGTCGATCGGCGCCACGAGCATCGACCGCGTGCGATATCCGGTGCGCGCGTCCACGCTGGCGTCGAAGCGCGGGTCCCCGTACGGGTCGTCGATACGGAGCACGCCACCGTTGCGTGCCACGTCCGAGGCGATGCCGCGGCCGTCGAGAGGGAGCCTGATCTCGCGCAGCTCGCTCTCGGTCAGCACCCGCGACCAGACCTCCCCGCGCTCGTGGTCCACGACGTACACGGTCGCTCGCTCGGCGCCCAGCAGCGTCGTCGCGGCGTCCGCGATCCGGCGCAGCACGACGTCGATGTCCGTCTCGAGCGCGAGCTCGCGTTGGAGCGAGAGCAGGAGCGCCAGCTGCTCGGTCTCGCCCGTGGGGGTCATCCGAGGTCAGTATCGGGCCGAACGCCCGGCAGCGAGAGGCTGCGCACCGTGTCGAGCGTGTCGATCTCCGACACGGGCTTGTCCGGACGCAGCCGGACGATCCGGGGGAACCGCAGCGCGAAGCCCGACGCGTGCCGGCCGCTCGGCTGGACTTGGTCGAACGCCACCTCGATCACGGTGTCGGGGACGACGAGCCGGGACCGGCCGAAGTCCTTGACGGTGCGGGCCTTGAAATGCTCGGTCATCTCGGATATCTCCTTGTCGGTCAGCCCCGAGTACGCCTTGCCGACGTTCCGATACGCCTCGGCGTCCCGCACGGCGAAGGTGTAGTCCGACAGCACGTGACGCCGCTTGCCGTGGCCCCACTCGACGGCGGTCACCACGACGTCGAGCGTGCGTAACGCGCGCTTCACCTTCAACCATTCCATCCCTCGCCGGCCTGGCCGATAGGGCGAGCGCGGGTCCTTCACCATGAGCCCCTCGTTGCCTCGCTCACGCGCCGCGGCGAACTCGGCGTCGAGGGCCGCGATCAGGGCCTCACCGGTCGCGCCGATCTCCTTCGATCGCGCGAACCGCAGCGGCGGCTGGAGCGAGAGCGTCGCGAGGACCGCGAGGCGTGCGGAGAGCGGCGCATCGAGGAGCGGGACCCCGTCGCGCTCGAGGATGTCGAAGATCACGAGGCTCGCCGGAAGCGTGCGCAACAGGTCTTCGCCGACCGCTTTCCGGCCGAGCCGGTGCTGGAACTCCGTGAACGGGATCGCGCGGCCTCCCGGATCGAGCCCGAGGACCTCGGCGTCGAGGACGAACGTGCCCGAGATCGCGCGCAGCGGAGCGAGCAGCTCCGGGAACCGGTCGGTCACGCGGTCGAAGGTCCGCGAGTAGAGCTCCACCCGGTCGCCATCCTTGTGGACCTGCGTCCGCACGCCGTCGTACTTGTCGTCGACGACATACGGCGCCGTGAATCGCCTCTCCACCTCCTCGAGCTCGAGCACCGGCGTCGCCAGCATCATCCCGATCGGCGCGAAGTGGACGAACCGCGCTTCGTCGAGCGTGTCGCGCTTCGCCTGTACCGCGGTCACGCCGATGTCGCCGCCGAGCATGTGCGCGCGACCGACGGCCTCGCGGTCCCGTCCGAAGGCGCGCGCGATCGCGTCCTCGAGGAGCCCTTCGCGCACCCCGATCCGCGGCTCGCCGCTCATGACCTTGATCAGGTAGCGAAGCTCGCCGGGGGTCGCGCGTACGAGGAGCGCGTCCAGCAGCAGCCGCTTCGGCGCGACGCCGCGCGTTGCGGCGATCTTCTCGAACGCGTCGTGTACGTCGCTCAGGTGGAGTGGCGGGTCGGCAGCGGCGCGTCCGGATCGCAGGGCGAGGTCCGCGGTCGCGTCGCCGAGGTCGGCGTGCGTCTGGTAGGCCGCGCTGACGTCCTCGGCCGTGGCGCCGGTGAGCCCGATGACGCTGTCCAGGAGCGCCCGCCAGCCCACCGCGAGGACCCGCTCGTCGGTCCGGGGGAACGGGACACCCGCGAAGAGCCGCGCCGCGATCTCGAGATCCGCCTCGTCGAGCGAGGGCAAATAGGCCCCCAGAGCCGCCAGCTTCGCCAATTTCCCGCTCGTCGCCCGAACGGCATCGGCCGTGCTTACCCAATCGGTGAAACGGGCGCTCATTCGAGAACGACCTTCCTGGAGGTATGCATGGGCCTGCTCGAGCTCCTCATCGTCGTCGTCCTGTTGTTCTGGCTCTTCGGCTATTTCGGCCGCGGCCGGTTCTACGGTTCGCGCGGCGGCACGGCCGTCAACACTGGCTGGGCCAGCTCGCCGGTGGCAACTGGGTGCACACCCTGCTCGTCATCGTCGTCATTCTCATCGTCCTTCGCCTTCTTGGGGTGCATTTCTAGCTAGAGTCGGGGGCGATGCAAAAAGCCCCCGGTAGCCACCAGCAGATGCTCCGCGTCCCCTACGGCCACCAGGAGCTGGAGTTCATGGTCCAGCCCTGGTTCGACGTGGACGTGGTCGAGTCGTCCCCGGCCACGCCGGTGGGCGACCTCGGCGCCGCGGCGCGGGCGAGCCTCGCCGCGCCGCTCGGCTCGACGCGCCTGCGTGACCTGGCGGCCGACGCGAAGCGCTCCGCCGGCACGCGGCGTCCCCGCGTGGTCATCGCCGTCACGGACCTCACGCGGGCCTGTCCCGACGATGTGCTCGTGCCTCCGCTCCTCGAGGAGCTGAATGCGGGTGGTATCGCCGATGAGGACATCATGGTGATGATCGGTGTCGGCCTCCATCGGCCGACCACCGATGCCGAGAAGGCGGAGAAGCTCGGCGACGTCGCGCGCCGGGTGCGCGTCGTCGATTCCAATGGCCGCGATCCGGCGGCGTGGGCCGACCTGGGGACGATCCCGCCGTACGACGTTCCCGGCTTCACGCAGAAGCTCGTGAAGGACGCGGATCTCGTCATCGCCACGGGCATCGTCGAGCCGCATCAGTACGCCGGTTATTCCGGCGGGCGCAAGACCGTCGCCATCGGCTGCTGCGGCGAGCCGGTGATCACCGCGACCCACGGCATGCGATTCCTCGAAGACCCCGGCGTTCGGCTTGGCCGCATCGACGGCAATCCGTTCCACGAGACGGTGCGCGAGATCGCGCGCCGCGCGGGCCTGCGCTTCTGCATCAACGTCGTGACCGACGATCGCGAGCGCGTGGTCGCCGTCGCGTCGGGCGAGCCGGACGCCGTGCTCGCCGAGCTCGTCGCGAAGGCCGCTGCGATCTATACCCGGCCGATCTTCAAGCAGTACGACATCGCGATTGCGGGCGTCGGCGCGCCGAAGGATGTGAACCTCTATCAGGCGTCACGCGCGGCGACCTACCTGCGGTTCGCGCCCACCCCGGTGGTGCGTGAGGGCGGCTCGATCATCCTGCCGGCCAAGCTCGATGAGGGGGCCGGTGAGGGGGCGGGAGAGCAGCGCTTCCTCCACGCGCTCGAGTCCGCGGAATCACCGGCCGCCGTCGTCGAGGCCGCGCGGCGGCACTTCGCGGGCGGAGAGCAGCGCGCCGTGATGGTCGCGCTGACCCTGCAGCACTGTCAGATCGTCGTTGCGGCCTCGGAGGCGCCGGAGATCGTGCGCCTCGCGAAGCTCCGCGCGGCCGTGGACGTCGAGGAAGCGCTCGACATCGCCTACGAGCACATCGGCCGGCCCGAGCGCGCGAGCGTCCTCCTGGTGCCGCGGGCGATCCACACTCTTCCGGTGGTGCAGCCGCCCGCCTAGCCTTTCTTCTTGCGTTTCGGTTTCGCTGGCAGCGCTTGGACCCGCACCG
>JANXXG010000184.1 GCA_025350745.1 Chloroflexota bacterium
CCCGCAGCAGGATGAGCACGGTGACGTAGACGACGAAAGTGCGAAGGATGATCTCGTACCACGCGGTCGTCATCTCGAACATCTCTACGGCTGCTCCCCGCGCGCGAGTGCCTGCACGTACCGGATGATGCTCCAACGATCCTCATCCGAGAGCTTCGGCTTTCCCGTGGACGCATCACTGTCCTGCCACGCCGGCATCGCAGTGCCGGGGACGCCGCTCGAGATCCAGTAGAAGACCTCGCCCGGCGCGTGCTGCGGGACGTGCAGCTGCAGGTTCACCGGCCGCGGGACGAGCGTGAACGCCGCCGGCCCGTCTCCCTTCGCGACCGCGCCGTGGCAGACGGCGCAGTTGACCTGATAGACCGCCTTCCCGCGAGCGACGGTCGCTGGCGTGTCCGGCGTCGGGTTCGAGACGAAGCGCGCCGTCAGAGGCACCGGGGGGGTGGGGATGTTGGGCGCGATCGTGTAGCCGAGGATGAGCGCTACCGCCGCGAGCGCAGCGAGGATCCCGGCGGAGACCGCGAACCGGCGGTACTCGTCCTTGCGGCGTACGCGCACGAGCGCGAGCACCGCGAACAGGATGACGCCGACCGCGAGCGCGATCGCGATCTGCTCGAGCCCCTGGCGGCTGATGGGGATCGTCATGGCTTCTTGTCTAGCGCAGGCGCTTCAGCCTTCGCGGCCCGCTTCTTCTTCTCTTTGCGCGATGACCACCAGTAGAGGCCGATGAAGATCGAGAGTGGAAGGACGAGCTCGATCAGGAACTCGTCGACGAACGTTCCGTGCAGGACGAGCAGCTCCATCCCGGTCATGGTGACACGACGAACGTGTACTCCGCGATGTTGGCCCCGTCACCGATCGTGAGCTTCATCGCCCAGCTGCCCTTCCCAAGACCGGCGATGTCGATGCGATAGCGGCCGGCGCCAAGCTCGCTCGCGACGAGGGTCTCGGGCTGGGCGGGTTGCCCGGTCTTCGCGGACAGCGAGCCCGTGATCTTCACGCCCGTCGCCGGATCCCCGGCCTTGTTGAGCGCGACCACGTTGAGCGCGATCGGCGCCCCCTCCACCGGGAGGCTCGGCTCGGGGAACACGACGAGATTGAATGCGCCCGCGGTCAGCGCCATCGCGGTCGCGCCCTGCCCGGCCTGTTGCGAGATGGGCACCACGAATAGCGCGCGCGCGTCGTCCCTGCCCGCGAGCCGGACGATCGTCTCGACCTTCCAGGTGCCGTACATCGCCGTCGGGCTGCCGGTAGCGACGTACTCGCCGGGTGCCCGCTCCTCGGCGACGAGCTCGGACTGACCCATGTCGTGCTCGACCATGGTGAAGCGGAGCACGACCTTCTCCGCTCCGGTCACCGGCGCCAGGCCGCGCTGCACCCGGACCACGAATCGGTTGCGACCGGGGATGTTCGTCGGGACCACCAGCTCCACGCGCAGGCCGCCGACATGCTGCGTCTGATCGAATGCGGCGCCCGACGCCTGGGCCGGCGGCGCGAGCGCGGTGAGGATCCCCGCGGCGACGAAGACCGCCGCGAGCAGCGCGGATTCGAGCACCGTCCCGCGGATGAGCGCGCGTCGGTCCCCGCGGGGCCCATATCGCAGGAGGTTGAACGCCGCGAGCGACAGCACTGCGGCGAGCAACGCGATCTTGGCCAGCAGCGCGATCCCGTAGGGCGTCTCGACGAGGTCCTGGAGAAGCACGAGCCGGTCGAGGGCCTGGAGCGTCCCCGTCGTCACGAGCAGGGCCACCGAGGTCAGCGCCAGCAGCGAGAAACGCCAGGTCGTGCGCCGCAGTGCATCCGGCGACTCGTCGCGAGACCGGAGGCGGATCCAGAGGAACGCGACGAGGCCGCCGGTCCACGCCGACACCGAGAGGACGTGGACCAGATCGAGGGCCATGTCCTTGCTGTCGCCCAGCGCCGTGGCGTGCGACACGAGGGTCGCGGTGAGCGCTCCGATGATCCCCGCGGCGAGCACGAGGTATCGACGGGTCCGTGCGGGGACCGCTCCGGCCAGCGCCGCCCCGACCCCGAGGCCCGCCAGGAGGCGCACGCTGAGGAGCAGCTCCAGGCGCGGTGGCAACCGATCCCCCTGCGCAAGCACCATCCCGGCTGAGCCGACCGCGATCAGGCCCCCCGCGACGAAAAGCAGCTGACGCTCCCGGCGCCGCTCAGCCGGATCCGCGGCGGCATGCACGACGAGACCGAACAGCGCGGTCCCGAGTGCGAGCGCGATGCCGGCGTACGACAGCGCGCGCGCCGCGACCTCGAGCGGCGTCGGCGGGGCCGCGGCGTTCGGCACATCGGGCAGCGAGGGCAGCGGACCGGTCCCGACGACGAAGGCGAAGCTTCCCTTCGTCTCGTGACCATCCACAGCTGAGACCGCGGTCCACGCGACGAGATAGCCCCCGTCGCCGATGGCCTTGAGGCCGACCTTGATCCCGTTCGGCTCGTCGGAGAGCGTCGTCGCGCCCTGGTCCCACCGTTGTCCCTTGTCGTCGAGCACCTGGATCTGGCTGCCCTTTGGATCCGGGGGCTCGCTGAAGGAGATCCGGACCTCCGCGGGTGGCCGGACCAGCCGCGCGTCGGACGCCGGATTCGAGCGCACGTAGTTCGCGTGCGCGCTGACGGGCACCGCACCGGCCACCGCGCCCGCGAGCGCGAGCGCGGTGGCCAGGAGGAGTCGCCTCAACAGCGGCGGGCCATGGCAAGCGACACGACGGAGACACCGAGTGCCGCCGCGGCAAGCGCGATCGCCAGGGTCAGCTTGCCGTTCGCGTCGTCGAGATTCGTCGCGAGGTCGCTGTTGGACGGGACGCTGTTCGGGAACTGCAATGGCGCGAGGTCCTCGATGCCGCCGAACCGGCCGGGGCCGGATTCGAACTTCTCATCGATCACGGTCGTGTTGACTGTGCCGGTCAGGTGGAAGGTGTATTCCCCGACCCTGGTCGGTAGGACCTGGCCCTGGTACTTGCCGGGCAGACCGAAGCGCGTAGCGATCGTCAGTGGCTTGACCGTCGATCTACCGCCGGCGATGAGCTCGGCCTTGAGCGTCTTCTCGAGACCTTCGACGGGCTTGGTCGTTGCCGTCTCGGTCACCGTGAGATCGAGCGCGTTGAGCTGGTTGAGGTACGCCGGCTCGACGATCCAGCCGACGACGAACGTGTAGGGACCGACCGTGCGGCGCTCGTGCGCCGCGGCTGGACTCGAGAAGATGCCGAGTGACGCCACGACCATGACGATGGCCGCGGCGACCGAAAGGAGCCGCGTCATAAGAACCTCCACGCCCTTTGAGATATCGACTTACGCGGACACGAAGAGGTACGTACGCGGCGGGCCCAGCGGAGCACCGTGCCGCCACTGCGATGTGCCCAGCGCCACCGTCTTCAACCGGGCCACCAGGCGACGCGCGGGGCAGGGAAGCACCGCGACGGCGACGACCAGCGTCGCGAGTACGAGGGCACCGAGCTGGACCTGGCTGGGGGTCTCGAGGCTCCAGCCGGGCTCGCTCGCACGCATGGGCGCGGCTCGGAGCTGGAGCAGGAACAGCGGGTAGCGGTACACCGCAAGGAGGTGATCGTGGGATAGCGGCGTACCCGGGGGATCGACGTGCGGCGGTAGCGCGAGGCCTGAGGAGGCAAGAGCGCAGCTGCCGGCCGCGACGGCGAACACGAGCGCACGCAGCCAGCGCATCACGATGAGGGTACGACGCGGCATTGCCGGCAGATGCCGACGATCGCGGAGTGGGCGAGGTCCGCGTCGAAGCCGTGCTCGTCGTGCAGCCGCTTCGCCATGGAGGCGAGCGCGATCGGGCGGACCTCCGTCTCGCCGCCGCAGACCCGGCAGACGAGGTGCCCGTGCGGGTGGCTGTCCGCGCGGTGCCATCGCGTGATCCGGTCGTCCAGATGCGTGTGGATCACTTCGCCAAGCTCCTCGAGCGCCTGGAGATTGCGGTACACGGTCGACGCGTCGATCTGCGGGTGCTTCGCCCGGACCCGCTTCGCGATCTCCTCCGCCGTGACGTGGTGTCGCGCCTGGCGGACCGCGTCGAGCACGAGGCGTCGCTGCACCGTCATGCGCTTGCCGCTGGAGCGCAGCGCGTCTTGCAGGCTCATATCGCAAGCCTGCGGCAATCGCGAACGTATCGCAACAGGACGCTATCGCCACAAGTTGCGATAGGCTCGCCATCGAATGGATCTCGCGTTGGTCGGACTGCTCGCGGGGATGGTCGTCCTCGGCTTCCGGCACGGCTTCGACTGGGATCACATCGCGGCGATCACGGACATCACGAGCACCACCACCGCCTCGCACGCGGCCGAGGACGTTCCAGCGATCGCGCCGATGCCTCGCCATGCTCACGATGAGGGACCGGCAGAGCACGGCCACTCGCACGCCGATGCGAGCCCCATCCACGTGCTCTCGGACTCGCGGTTCGCGCACGAACAACGTCACGCCATCGGGCTTGCCAGCCTCTACGCCTTCGGGCACGCGAGTGTCGTGATGGTCCTCGGCATCCTCGCTCTGGCGGTCGGGGCCATCCTGCCCGCGTGGGTCGACCCGATCCTCGAGCGCGTCGTGGGTGTCACGCTCGTGCTCCTTGGGATCTGGGTGGTCATCTCTGTCGTCCAGTACGTTCGCGGCGAAGGCGAGTTCCGGATGCGCAGCCGTTGGATGCTCGTGTTCGACGGTGTGCGCTACGGCTGGGATCGCCTCCAGGGCCGGATCCACGGGCACCACCACGAGCCCATCGCCCATGCGTCGCAGTACGGACCGAAGACCGCGTTCGGGGTGGGGATGATCCACGGCGTCGGAGCGGAGACCGGATCGCAGGCGCTCCTCCTTGCCGGCATCGCGGGCGTGACCGGCGCCCAGGGCGTCGTCATCCTGGTCGCGTTCATCGTCGGCCTGCTGCTCTCCAACACGCTCGTCGCGGTCGTCAGCGCGACGGGATTCATCGGGGCCCAGCGTCTGCGGACCGTGTATGTGGTGGTCGGGGCGTTCGCCGGGCTCTCGAGTCTGGTCATTGGGCTGTTCTTCATCGCCGGCCTCGGCAACGCGCTGCCCGATATCCAGGAGCTCTTGTTCGGCGCGCGGTAGCCCCGCCGAATACGCTCCGGTGGTGCTCGAGATCGCCGGCTTCATCGCGCTGGGCCTCGCGATCGGGACCATCGGGACGCTTATCGGAGCGGGTGGGGGCTTCATCCTCCTTCCGGTCCTCGCACTCCTGAACCCGCTCGAGCCGACCGGCACGCTCACCGCCACGTCGCTCGCCGTGGTCGCGGCGAACGCGACGAGCGGCACGATCGCGTACCGCCGGCAAGGCCGCATCGACGTGCGCTCCGGAATCTGGTTCGCGCTGGCCGCGCTCCCGGGCAGCATCGCCGGCGTGTTGCTCGCCCGGACGATCCCCCGCGGACCGTTCGATATCGCATTCGCTCTGGTGCTCCTGGCACTCGCGCTGGTCGTGGTGCGCGTCCGACCGATCATGCAGCCGGCGGCGCCGGTCGGGCACGTCGCTCATCCATGGGGCCGGGTGTCGCGTGAGCTGACCGACAGCGAGGGGCAGATCCACCGGTACACGGTCGAGTTCCCTCTCGGCGTGGCCACGTCGTTCGTGATCGGCTTCGCGTCCAGCCTCCTCGGCATCGGCGGCGGCTTCATCCACGTGCCGGCGCTCATCGCGCTGCTCGGCTTCCCGGTGCACATCGCGACCGCTACCTCGCACTTCGTGCTCGCGATCACGACGAGCATCGGCACGGTGACCCACATCCTCGCCGGGGACCTCAACACGACGTGGCCGCGAACGGTCGCGATCGCCGCCGGAGCGATCTGCGGCGCGCGGATCGGAGCCTCACTCAGCCGCCGCGTCCGCGGGGTACTGATCATGCGGCTGCTCGCGCTCGCCCTCGTGATCGTCGCGTTGCGGCTCGCGGCCCAAGGGCTGCTCGGGGTATGAGGATGCGCGTCAGCGGCCTCCTCGTCCTCCTCGCGGTCCTCGCTCTTCCCGCGTGCGCCGACGCGAACACCGGACAGGTGTCGAGCGTCATCGATGCGCATGTGGTCCGGGTCGTGACGCAGGGAAATCGGGTCGTCGGTCAGCCGGGCCTACCGGGTCAGCCGTTCCAGACGCTCGAGGTCCAGCTTGACGGTGGCCTGTACCGCGGCGATCACGTGACGCTGGAGTGGGGCGGCCAGAACGCGCTCAACGCGAACGGCCTGTTGGCAGCCGGTGATCGGGTGCTCGTGTCGCAGCGCCGCGGTGACGGCGACGCGCGGCAGTATGCGATCGAGGAGGTCGTGCGGCTGCCCTCGCTCGCGCCGTTCGCGGTCATCCTCATCGTCGCCCTCATTGCGGTCGCGCGATGGCGGGGGCTGGCGTCGCTCGCCGGCCTCGCCGGCAGCATCGCGGTGTTCCTCTTCGCCATCGTGCCTGCCGTGCGACGCGGCGACGACCCGCTCGTCGCGACGCTCGCTGGAGCGGTCGCGGTGCTCGGCGTCACCGTCTTCGTCGTGCATGGACTCAATCGCAAGAGCCTGGCCGCGCTCATCGGCACTGCCACATGCCTCTTCATCGTGGTCGTGCTCGCTGCGGTGACCCTCGCGGTCGCCCACATCACCGGCCTTGGATCCGAGGAATCCGTGTTCCTCGCCATCGGCTCCGGTGGCCGGATCGACCTGCATCGGCTCGTGCTCGCGGGGATCATCGTCGGATCGCTCGGGGCGCTCGTCGATATGGGGATCGGGCAGGCGTCGGCGACGTTCGAGCTCGCCGCCGCGCACGATGAGATGCGCGGTCCCCGGCTCTACGCGAGCGCGCTCAACGTCGGTCGGGACCACATTGGATCGCTCATCAACACGCTTGCGCTCGCGTACTTCGGTGGATCGATGCCGCTCATCGTGCTGCTGTCGCTCGGCGCGGTCCCGCTCTCAGTTGCGCTGAACAGCGAGACGATCGTCATCTCAGTCTTGTCCGTGCTAGTCGCGAGCATCGGGCTGGTGCTCTGCGTACCGATCACGACGGCGGTGGCGGTCGTACTGGTCGGCCGCAAGCCTGCCTAGCGAAGCTCCAGCGTCGCGCCCACCCTCGCGGTCGTGGTGGCCCCGCCGTCGGTAATTCGGAATTCGAGCACCAGCGAGTAGGCGTCCGCGGGTACCGGCGCCCCCTTGAGGTCCCTCGCGTCCCACGCGACGACCGTCGACCCGCGACCCGCCGACACCGTCACCGGCGTCGCGGCAAGCTCCCGAACGAGCACCTCTGCAGGCAGGCCGCGCTCGTTGATGCCGCTGGCCATGATCCGTGCGGTGACCGGGCCGCTGATCGTGCCTCGGGTCACCACGACCGCGACCGGTATCACCAGAGCCGCCCCGATCGGGTACGCCGCCGCGACCGTCACCTCGACCCGGCCGTTCGGAAGGCTGGTCGGTATCACGAAGCTGATCGGGGCGGTGCTCGCACGTGTGGGGACCGGCGCTGCCACGCATGTCGCTCCCACCAGGAGGAGCAGGACCGGCGCGAGCCGCGAGGCTACCGAGCGCGCTTTCGGCAGCTGCCGCACAGACCGTAGAAGTCGAGCGCGGCGTGGTCCACCTGGAAGTCGTGCGTGCGCCCGACGGATGAAAGGAGCGGAGCGACCACGGTCTCGTCGAGGTCCTCGACCCGCTGGCACCGGGTGCAGACCAGATGATGGTGGTGCGTCGCGTCGCAGGCGACGTAGGCCGAGACGTGGCCGTCGCGCTCGAACCGGCTCGCCATCCCGTCCTGGACCTGCGCCTCGAGCGCGCGGTAGACCGTCGCCAGGCCAAGGGTCGGATGGCCTGCGTTGATCCGCTCGTGGAGCTCCTGCGCGGAGAGCGCGCGCCGGGCGGCCGCGAGAGCCTCCGCAACGATGACGCGTTGGGGCGTCGATCGGCGTCCCCGGGAGACCATCCGTCGCTGGATCGCGGCCGGGCGCCTGGAACGAGCGTGCGCGGTCGACGCCGTGTTTGACACTCGGTCCCAGTATCCCTAGGTTGAGAACAATTCTCAATAGGGGGTCCGCATGACCGTCTTTGCGGTCGTCGCCGCGACGTTCCTGTCGACGCTCGCGGGGGGCATCGTCGCGCTCCGCAGCACGAAACAGCTGGGCTTCGTCATCGCCCTCGGCGCCGGGGTGCGTATCGGTGCGGCGTTCTTCGACCTTGCTCCCGAATCGGCCAAAGCGCTCGGATCGATCGATGACGCGATGCTCTTCGCGGGCGTCGGCTTCCTCGCCTTCTACCTGTTGGAGCGCATCACGCTCCTGCACGTCGGGCACGAGGCGGGACATCCGGTGGAGCGGCACGAGCATGTCGGCGCGATCGGCGCGGGCGGGATGTCGGTCCACAGCTTCCTCGACGGCGTCGCGGTCGGCGCGTCGTTCCACGCGAGCGTCGAGCTCGGCATCCTCGTCGCGGTCGTCGTGATCCTCCACGACTTCTCGGACGGCATCGCGACCGTCAGCGTGCTTCTGGCCAACGGCGCCACACGCGCGACGGCGTTCCGTTGGCTCCTCATCGACGCAGCGGCCCCTGTGATCGGGGCGATCGTGGCCCTCTTCCTGACGATCGAGGGTCCGGTCCTCGGAGCGATCCTCGGCTCGTTCGTCGGCTTCTTCCTGTACGTGGGTGCGGCGGAGCTTCTGCCCGAGGCCCACCGCAAGGGCCGGGGCGACCTCGTCATGGTCGGCACCGTCGCCGGCGCGGCCTTCATCTTCGCCGTGACGCGCATCGTCGGGGGCGTGTAGCCATCCGCTCCCAGTTCGTGCGGGGCACGGTCTTCTGGCTGTTCGTCGTGCTCGTGATCTTCGTCTTCGACCTCATCACCGGCCCCGACTACGGCTTCGGGTTCTTCTACCTCTTCGCCGTCGTGCCGGCCGCATGGCTGCTCGGCCGGGGTCCGGGTCTGCTCGCGGCATTCGCCTCAGGGTTCGCGTGGTTCTTCGCCGACGCCACGGAGTCGAGGCTGGGCACGATCTGGCCCACGGTCTGGAACGCCTCCAGCCGGCTGCTCGTGTTCGTCCTCGCCGCCGTCCTCCTGGACCTCGTGCACCGCGAGCGAGAGCGGCTTCGCACACTGGACGTGCAGCGATCGCATTTCATGCGCGTCCTCGCGCACGAGCTCGCTGGTCCGGGGCACGAGCTCGCGACCGGGCTTCGCGCATTGCAGGCCGCGGGCGGAGCCAGCGCATCGGAGCTGCTGCCGTTCATCGAGCGGGCCCAGGACCTCGAGTTCCTGAGCCGCGATTTCATGTCGCTCGGTCAGCTGCAAGCAGGCGATCTGTGGCTGAAGCACCGACCGGTCGACGTCCGCGCGGTGGTCGAGGATCTCCGGGCCCGCGCGTCGGGCGGCCCGCGTATGCCGATCACGCTGTCGACCGGCTCGTTCAGCGTCGAGGGCGACGAGGATCGGCTGCGCCAGGCGATCAGCAGCCTGTTCGTCGCTGCGCGGGCCAGCGCGGGTGCGGCCGAGGTGACGATCGATCTGCGCCGCGAGAAAGGCAACGCGAAGCTCACGATCTCCGCCGGCGCCGGACCATTCGTCTCCTCGGCCGGTGACGATGGCGGCGGGATCGGCCTCGAGCTCGCGCGGATGATCGTGGAAGCGCATCACGGCCGGCTCGATCATCGTCGCGAGGCGGCGTCCAAAGCGGTCCGGTTCGTCCTCTTTCTGCCGCTCGCCAGCGGCTGAGCGGACGCGCTCGCACCTATACTTCGCATCAGCACGCCCCCGTAAGGAGCCCCCGTGGCTGACGCGATCACCCCCGACATGACCATCGCTTCCGTCACCGAACGCTGGCCCGACACCGCGCGCATCTTCGCGCGCTACGGCCTCGGCTGCGCCTCGTGCGCGATCAGCAAGAGCGAGTCGGTCCTCCAGGGCGCGACCGGGCACGGCGGGGGCCGCGTGAATGTTGACGAGCTCCTGCGCGACCTGAACACCTTCGCGGCCACCGGCAAGCTGCCCGCGGGTCTCCCCGACGCATCCGCGGTCGCATCCGGCGGTGGCGGGATGAAGGTCAAGGGCATGGCCGAGCAGAAGGGCATCAAGAGCGTGATCGCCGTGATGTCCGGGAAGGGCGGCGTGGGGAAGTCCCTCGTCGCCGGTCTGCTCGCCGTGGGTCTCCGGCGCCGGGGCATGAGCGTCGGCATCCTCGACGGCGACATCACCGGACCGAGCATCCCGCGGATGTTCGGCGTCCGCGAGAAGCCCGGCGTTGCCGGTCCGAACACCCTGAAGCCGTCGTACTCCAAGGGGGGGATTCCGATCATGTCGATGAACCTCCTGCTCCCGGGCGAAGAGGAGGCGGTCATCTGGCGCGGCCCGATGGTCTCCGGCGCGATCCGGCAGTTCTTTAGCGATGTCGCATGGGGCGAGCTCGACTACCTCATCGTCGACCTGCCGCCAGGCACAAGCGACGCGCCGCTCACGGTCATGCAGGCGCTCCCGATCGCCGGGGTCGTGCTCGTCACGACGCCGCAGGCGCTCGCGACGATGGTCGTGACCAAGGCGGTGCGTCTGGTGAAGCAGCTCGGCGGCGACATCCTCGGCGTGGTCGAGAACATGGCCTATGTCTCGATGCCCGATGGCTCGCGTTATGAGGTGTTCGGTCCTTCTCAGGGCTTGAAGCTCGTCATCGCGGCGAACGCGCCGCTCATGGCGCGGATCCCGATCGATCCCGAGATCGCGCACCTCGCCGATACCGGTGGCATCGAGCAGTACGTCTCGCCGGAGTTCGAGGAGCTGATGGCGAACTTCCTGTCGGTCGCCCCGAAGGTGCCGCAGCCCGCATAGGGCGGATCTCGATGCGGGCTCGCACGGTCGCGGCCCTCCTCGCGCTCGCCGCCGCCGCGGTCTATATCGGGGTACCGGTCCTGCACCGCTCCACCGACACTGATCCGCAGCTGTTCACGGCCGCCTCGTGGATCCGGCGCGGTGATGCGAAGATCGATGGGTACCCGCCCGGACAATCGAACGAGATCGTGTTCCGCGACCATCGGTATTCGTCGTACCCGGTCGGGTTGAGCCTCGTCGCCGCGCCGGCGCTCGCGCCGTTCATTGTCGCCGGGGCCCAGATCGAGGACCTCGTCTTCCGCACGCTGTTCGGCCGGTTACTCGCGACGCTGCTTGCTGCGGCGTCCGTTGGGTTCGTGTTCCTCGCCTGTCGAAGGGTTGCCCGAGAGGATGCGGCGATCGTCGCGACGCTCGGCTACGCCTTCGGCGCCGCGACGTGGTCGATCACCAGTCAAGAGCTCACCCAGCACGCCGCCGCGCAGCTTTTCATCGCCATCGGACTGTGGCTCCTGGCCGGCGCCGGCCCGGCTGCGCCGAGGTCCGGACTCGCGTTCGGCTTGGCCACGCTGACCCGTCCACTCGCGGTGATCGTCGTCGCGGCGGGCGCGCTGGCGGTGCGGCGCACGGGCGGACGCTCCGCCCTTGCGCGGTATGTCGGGTGGGGG
>JANXXG010000188.1 GCA_025350745.1 Chloroflexota bacterium
GGGCCGGCCCCTCGCTGTCCCGACGGCGATCGGCGGCGATGGCGCAAGCTTCAGCGTCGACCGCACCAGCACACCGAGCGGCGGCGGCGGTACCGGCGGCCCCGGCCGGCGGCGCGGGTAGCCTGGCCTCTGCCGATAGCCTTTCCGGTGTGGCAGATCGAAAGGGCGCGCTCGGAGGCGCAGTGCGCATCTCCGCCCTCAGCGTGGTCTGGAGCGGCGCCGTCGGCGGCATCGCCGTCGCGAGCGCCGCCAGCACAGGAAGCCTCGCCATGCTGGGGTTTGGCGTCGACGCTGTGGTCGATGCCGCCGCGTCAGTCGCTCTGATCTGGCGCTTCATCGGTGAGGCGCGTCAGCCTTCACGTGCAGCTCAGGTGGAGCGGATCGCCGAGGTGGTGGTCGGGTGCGCGCTCATCGTGCTGTCGGCGTATCTCACGGTCGCCTCGATCCGCTCGCTGATCGAGGCCCATTCGCCCGTGGCCTCGGACCTCGCCATCGCTGTTCTCGTGGCGTCGGTCGTCGTGCTCCCGCCGATCGCGCTGATCAAACGCCGGATCGCGCGCGAGCTCAAGAGCGGGGCGCTGCGTGCCGACAGCGTGCTCACGACGGTCGCGGCCGTGCTTGGCGTGGTCAGTCTCGCCGGTCTCGCCCTCGCCGCAGCCTTCGGGTGGTGGTGGGCCGATGCGGTGGCCGCCCTCGTTGTCGCGGCGGTCGTCGCACGCGAGGGCCTGCAGTCCATCGCGCTCGCACGCCGCCGGGTGCTGACCGGATCCCCGCACGACGGGCCTACGATCGACGCGTGACCAGGCGCCGCACGAAGTCCGAGGACGAGGTCACGCCCGAATCGCTGTACCTGCGCCGCCGGGAGTTCATCAAGAACGGCGCGCTCGCTGCGGCGACGGCTGTGGGCGTCGGTAGTGCGCTCTCCTGGTTGGTGGGCCAGGCGCCCCCTCCCGATCCGCCGGCGGGCGTCGCGATCACAGGGTATGTACCGGCGTCGGCCAGCCCGTTGCCACCGGGCGATGCAACAACGCCGTATGAGGCCGTGACGACGTACAACAACTATTACGAGTTCGGGCTGGACAAGAACGAGCCGGCTCGCTACGCGCAGGGGCTGCGCACGCGACCCTGGACGATCCGCGTCGAAGGTGAGGTCGCCCGCGCGCAGACCATCGACATCGACACCGTTCTTGGGTGGTTCCCGCCGCAGGAACGCGTCTACCGCATGCGGTGTGTCGAGGCCTGGTCGATGGTCATTCCGTGGCTGGGCTTTCCGCTCGCCGACCTGATCACGCGGCTCGAGCCAACGAGCAAGGCGAAGTATGTTGAGCTCACCACGCTCGCCGATCCGCAGCAGATGCCGGGGCAGCGCGCGAAGACCCTCGACTGGCCGTACGTGGAGGCCCTCCGGATGGACGAAGCGATGCATCCGTTGACGATCCTCGCGGTCGGTCTCTACGGCAGGGTCCTGCCGAACCAGAACGGTGCGCCGCTGCGGCTCGTGGTCCCCTGGAAGTACGGCTTCAAGGGCGTCAAATCCATCGTGAAGATCCGGTTCACCGAGACACAGCCGCAAACGACGTGGGCGCTGGCCGCACCGACCGAATACGGCTTCTATGCGAACGTCAACCCCGCCGTCGATCATCCGCGGTGGAGCCAGGCCACGGAACGCCGCATCGGGGATCTGACCCGGCGGCGGACGCTTCCGTTCAATGGGTACGCCGATCAGGTCGCATCCCTTTACACGGGCATGGATCTGCGCCGTTCCTTCTAGAGGCACCGCCACGCGAGAGAGGCGATCGCAAGCGGACTCGAGCACATCGACCACGCGCCCCGCGGGCCGCTCCCCGCGGCCCTGGCTGAAGCCCGGGGTCCTTGCCGGCGCCGCGGTCCCGTTCGCCCTGGTGACCGTGCGAGCGCTTCAGGGCACCCTTGGAGCGGATCCGATCGCGGTCATCCTGAATGAGCTGGGGCTCAGCGCGCTCGTCCTGCTCCTGGCCAGCCTCGCGTGTTCTCCCGCCCGGCGGATCCTTGGCTGGACCTGGCCGATCCGCATCCGCAGAGAGCTCGGTCTCGTTGCCTTCTTCTACGCGTCCGTTCACCTGCTGACCTACCTCGTGTTGGACCAGAACCTGAGCTGGGGCGCCGTGCTCGAGGACATCGTCAAGCGACCGTTCATCACCGCCGGGTTCTCGGCCTTCGTCCTCCTGATCCCGCTGACGTTCACGTCCACAAAAGGGTCGGTGCGCTGGCTTGGATTTCCGCGGTGGCAGCGTCTCCACCAGCTGGCATACCTCGCCGGCGCGTTGGCGGTGCTCCATTTCATCTGGCGGGTAAAGCTCGACGCGAGCCAACCGCTGATCTACGCAGGCGTGCTCGCGGTCCTGCTCGGGGTCCGGGTGGTCTACTGGCGCCGGGCGCGCTCGCGCGTCGGGCTACCGACCGGTGTCGATCAGATCAGCGCCGTCGACCGTCGGCCGCAACGGTGAAGCAACGACATCGATCCGCCGGTGTGCTGCG
>JANXXG010000202.1 GCA_025350745.1 Chloroflexota bacterium
CGGCCGGCAGGTACACGGCGGCGAGCACGCCGCCGAAGACGGCCGCCGCCGCGAGGGCTCTTCGCGGTGCGCCCGTCGACGCCCGTTGCCACAGGTATGCCGGCAGCGCGACCGCCGGGAACAGCTTGCTCGCGGTCGCGAGCGCGAGCCACGCACCCGCCCGCAGATCGGTGCGTCGGCGCGCCGCGATCGCCGCCGCCCCAAGGAGGGCCGCCGGCAGGACGTCGAAGTTGATTCCCGAGAGCAGCAGCATCTGCGGGGCGCAGGCCCAGTAGAGGAGCGTCCGTCGCGGGCCGGCGTGCCCCACGAATGCGAGCGCGCCGGCCGCGGCCGCGGCGGCGATGACCACGCCCCAGAGGACCGCATATCCAACGAAGCCATCGACAAGCACCGAGATCGCGCCCGCGACGTAACCGACCACGGGTGGGTAGGCGAACCGGACGTCCAGGTACGGAAGCTTCTGCCCGGGAAGATGCGAATCGTTCCACGTCGCGAGCACGTCGCTCCAACCGAGCTCGAGCAGGATGTGGGGGAGGAGCCCGACCGCGCCCAGGACGCGCGGCGTCACCGATAACGCGACGACCAGCGCCGCGATCGACGCGACCGATATTGCTCTGCGCACGCGTCGAGAGCGTAGTGGGCGGGGCGTATTGGACAGGTGTGCTCAGGCCGCGGAGCTGGCCTTCGCGTGCAGCAGCGCGAGTGCCCGAGCCGCGTCCACGAGCCCTGCGCCGCTCTGATCCTTCGTCGTGCCCGGAACGACCCGCGCCGAGCCGATCAGCGCACGGCGGATCCGCCGTGCACGCCCGACGGGATCGCCCGGTCCGGCCGCCTCGACGAGCAGCGCGCAGATGCCGCTGACCAGCGGCGCCGCCATCGACGTTCCGCTCATCCGCACGTAGCGCGGCGGCACCACGCACGGATCGCTCGCGAGGATGGTCGCCCGTGCGCTCGCGACGCCGGTCACATACGTGCAGCCGGCATCGCGGGTCACGCCGCCGCCGATCGCGAGCAGGTCCGGCTTCCGGTAGCGCGCGCCGTACACGGGACCGCGCGAGCTGTAGAACGCGAGGGCACCCGTCTTGTCGGTCGCGCCGACGGTGAGCGCGCCACGCGCATCGCCCGGCGAGCTGATCGTTCCCGCTGCGGGCCCGGCGTTCCCGGCGGCAACGCAGAGGAGGATGCCCTCTGCCGCGAGGGCATCGACCTCGCGGGCGAGCGGAGACGTGGGTGAGCCCGGGCCACCGAGTGACAGGTTCATGACCTGGACGTTCTGCCGGCTCGCCCACGACATCGCCGCGAGCACGGTGTCCTCCGTACCTCCGCCGGCCGAGAGGGCCTTCGCGATCACCAGGCCGACAGCCGGCGCGACGCCGCGGTACACAGGACCGCTGCCCGCCACGATCCCCGCGACGTGCGTGCCGTGACCGACGTCATCGCCCGAGCCGGAGCCGGTGAAGTCAGCGCTCACGATCAGCTGCGCCGCGAGATCGGGATGCGCCGTGTCGATGCCGGTATCGATGATCGCGACCCGCACGCCGGAGCCCGTGAGGCCGCGAAGCCACACCGACGGAATGTGCAGGAGCGGCACGCTCTCATTCAGCAGCGGCTGCACCACCGCCGGCGGACGAGCGGGGATGCCGATCGCCCGGAGCGCGGCCGCCAGCGGACCCTGCTGGTCCGTGGGGACATCGAGGACCACGACGTTCGCCCGACGATGGGTCTGGCGGTTCGTCGCGCCGTATCGGGCCAGGAGCGCGGCCGGGATCCCCGCCTCTGCCGACCGTGCCGCCGCTCCTTCAGGATCCGCCGCGGGGAGCACCGATGCCCGGACCGGCCGCGGGGGTTCGACGATCAGGCGCGATCCCGCGTATTCAGGGCCTGGTCCAGGGTCGTTCGGGTACACAGCAATCAGATATTGACATCACTGTCAAGCGCTGACGGGCGCCGCGGCAGTAGGGTCGCAGGGTGCCCATCGACCTGGAGCTGCTGTCGATCCTGGCCTGCCCGGTGGATCACGCCCCGGTCACCGACGGCGGGACGGTGCTCCTCTGCACCCGCTGCGCCCGGCGTTATCCCGTGCGGGACGGCATCCCGGTGATGCTCGTGGATCAGGCGGAGACCGCCGGTAGCTGATGCGGTCCCGCGGAACGGTGATGCGGACGGTGGTGCCCTCGCCCGGCTTGCTTGCGATCTTGCAGACGCCGCCGAGAAGGCTGATGCGCTCGCGCATCCCGAGCAGGCCAAAGTGTCCGGGCTTCGCCGCGGCCTGCCCCCACTGTTCGCTCGCGAACCCCTGGCCATCATCGGTGACGACGATCTCGAGGTAGGCCTCGTCCTGCTGTAGCTTCACCGTCACTTTTCGCGCGTCCGCGTGGCGCTTCGCGTTGAGCAGCGCTTCGACCAACGCGCGATAGAGCGCCGCTTCGGCGTCGGGCCGGAACGGGCGGACCTCGCCGATCTCCTCTTCGATCGCCCAGCCGACTTCCGCCGCGATCTCCGTCGCCGCCGACGAAATGGCGCCGGCGAGCCCGAGGTCTTCGAGCGTCGCCGGCCGCACGCTGCCGATGATCGAGCGCGTCTCCTGGATCGCCTTGCGGAGGTAGCCTGTGGCGCAGGGACGCCGAGTCGTAGCCGATCTCGGCGGCGGTCTCGAGGATCAGCGCGAAGGGTCGGTGTCGTTCGCGGTCGCGCCGATGCGCCAGCTGACGCGCTCGAGACCGCGGAGCAGCTCCTCGTCGGACATCGACCTCGGTCATTGTGACGGAGTATCTTGCGCGCGCGCGGCGACCGTCACCGCAGCGCTCGACGGCTTCATCCGCGACGTCGCGCCCCGCAGGCGCGCTATCGAGACGACCGCCTGGGCCTCGTCGAGGCCGTTCGGCTGCGGCTCGCGCAGCTGATGGACGATCCGGATCTGCTGCCGGCAGCAGCGCGGCTCGGCTCGCCCGATCGCTACGCCCAGCATGTCCTTCACGTCGCGCCAGACCGGAGCCATAGCATCGTCGCGCTCGTCTGGTACCCCACTCAACAGACCGCGATCCACGATCACGTGAGCTGGTGCGTCGTCGGCGTGTACGAGGGCGAGGAGACCCAGACGCTCTATCACCTCGCCGACGACGGAGGCGAGGTCTGCCTCGTTGAGACCGGCCGGGAGGTCTCGAAGCGGGGCAGCTGCACCGCGCTCATCCCGCCGGCCGAGAACATCCACCGGGTCGCCAACGCGGGGAGCGGTCAGGCCATCTCGGTCCACGTCTACGGCCCGATGTCGAGCAGCTCGGTTCGAGCATCAACAAGACCTTTGATGATCTGCCGATCCGAGAGCACGTCGACGCGATGCCCCGAGCCCGGCGGACGGTCGGCTAAGGGGTCATTCCCTCGGCGAGGCCGTTGCGCACGGCGTAGATCGCGGCCTGCGTGCGGTCCGAGACATCGAGCTTCTCAAGGATGGCCGTCACGTGGCTCTTCACTATTTCCGGAGAGAGCACGAGTCGCTCCGCGATCTCGCGATTGCTCATGCCCTCGGTGAGGAGTGACAGGATGTCGCGCTCACGTTTTGTAAGATTCCGTGCTGCGGCGGGCACCAGGCCCTGCGGCTTCATCTCGCTGAGCATTCCCTTGAGCATCTGCGATTCGATGAGTGCGCCACCCGTCGCCACCTGGCGGATCGCATCGACGAGCTCCTCGCGCGACACGTCCTTCAAGAGGTAGCCGGCGGCGCCCGCGCGGACCGCTTCGCGGAGGTATGCCGGGTTCTCATGCATCGTGAGCATGACGACGGCAGTCCGTGACCGTTCTTCCTTGATCTTCTTCGTCGCCTCGAGCCCGCCCATATCAGGCATCCGCACGTCCATGAGGATGACGTCGGGCAGCTCGCGCCGTGCGCACTCCACGGCTTCGCGCCCGGTGCGGGCTTCCCCGACGATCTGGAGGTCGTCGGCCTTCGCCAGCATCGCGGCGATCCCTTGCCGCACGAGCTCGTGATCGTCGACGAGGAGCACACGGATGGCCATCGCGGTCGATTCTAGTGGGCCGTCTCTAACGCTTCTTGACAGTGCTCGATCTTCCGCAGGATCAACTTCGCGCTCGCGGTCCAGACGAACGGGTGGGCATCATCGTTGTTCGCGCTCAGGTACGCCTGGATCGCCCGATGAGATCCGGGACGCTGGTGAAGGTGCCGCAGCGGATCCGCTTGCGGT
>JANXXG010000259.1 GCA_025350745.1 Chloroflexota bacterium
CAGTCGGCTCGATTGCCACGACCGTCGCGCTGCGCGGCCGCTGGTCGATCAGCCCGATTTCGCCGACCCCCTCGCCCGGACCGAGCTCCGCGAGGGCGACGCTGTTCCCATCGGGCATGTGGCGCACCACGCGCACGCGGCCCCGTAGGACCATGTACATCGCGGTGGCGGTCTCTCCCTGCGCCATGAGAGTCTCCACGACCGCGAATGACCGATGCTTCCCGATGCGCAGCATCTCCTCCACGAGCTCACGGTCGACGCCGCTGAGTAGTGGGCCACTGAGCAGGATGTCCGCGTCCGATCGCATTCAGGTAAGTATCCACTGAGTTGCCTGCATCAGCGTCGGACGCCCGAGCGAGCCTCCGCTTCGGAGAGCTGTTTCGCGACGAGATCGCGATGCGCCTTGCGGTGGGTATGCTCGCGACCATGGCCGACAGTCCGGACGATCGAGCGCTCCTCGCGGCCCTTGGGCCACTCGCGCCGCTGTACCTGGATTCGGCGGTCACCGAGATCCGGGTCGACTCGCCGGATCGCGTCTCGGTCGTGCGCAGGGGCAGCGTCCAAGACGTGTCGACGGTCTTCTCGTCCTCGGCGGAGGTCCGTGTGATCATCGACGCGACCCTCGCCCTGTCGGGTCTCGCGCTCGGGCGTGGCCACACAGTCGGCGAGAGCCGCCTCGCCGACGGCTCGCACTTCATCGCAATCATCCCGCCGACGTCCGGAGACCAGCCCTGCCTCGCGATCCAGCGCCTGTCCCGATCGCCGCTCGACTGGGACAAGTTCGTGGAGCTCAAGGTGCTGTCAGACCGCGCGCGCGTCCTTCTTGCAAACTTCGTGCGGGGCGACGTGGGCATCTTGGTGGCCGGAACGGCCGGGAGCGGCAAGACGACGCTCGCGAACCTCATCGCCGAGAGCATCCCGACCGATCAGCGCATCGTGGTCGTGCGGGACATCGTCGACGTTCCCGTTCACCATCCGCGGTCCGTCCGACTCGAGGCGAACGCCCTCACCGGCGTGACCGTGATCGACCTCGTGGAGACGGCGCTTCGGCTCCAGCCGGACTGGCTGGTCGTGGGTGAGCTCCGTGGACCGGAGACCTTTGCGGTGCTCCGGGCCATGAGCGGCGGGCCGCGCGGCCTCACGACTATCCATGCGAACAGCTCCGAGGACGCGCTCCTTCGGCTGGAGGCGCTGTGCAGCGCGGCGAACGCCGGCCTCGGCTCCGCCGAGATCCGGTCGGTCATCGCCTCATCCATCCAGGTGGTCGTGTTCCAGGAGCGGCTCCCGGACGGTCGTCGGCTGACGCAGATCGGGGATGTCCATCTGGTCGGCGACCGCGTGGAGGTGCGGGCCCTGATGCGCTACAGCCCCGCGACCGATCGGCTCGAGACGGCCGGCCTCCCCGCGGAGCAGCGGATCAAGGAGTACCTGAGCAGTGGCTTCGCCGATGCGCAGCGCCGGGTCCGCCGCAGCATCCTCGGCTGATCACGAGTACCTCTCCGGATCGCAGCATGTGATCCGACGCTACGTCGCGCCGTCGCCTTTCGCCATATAGCTGATCCGGCGGACGTTCACCAGCACAGCCGGCAACGAGAGTCGGTGGCCGCTGTGGACCAGCGTGACCTCCGCCTGGGTCACCGGCAAGAACCGGTCGCCGAGCGTTGTGAGCATCTCGCGGATGTCCAGCGGCTGCTCGCCGAGAGAGTGGATGCGTCCTTGGATCTCGATCGGACCGACGATGAGCGAGACCAGATGCGGGTGCTTCCGAATCACGGCCCCGGGGCGTGGAGCCGTTGTCCGGTCTTGCTCGAAGGCGGCGATGATCTCCGAAGCGGGGATGTTCGCCTCTGCGTGCCTCGCCAAGACCTCGGTCGGGGCGGTGAGTCGCGCGGTCGCACTGCCGCTTAGCTTCAGGGTTTTGGCGAGGATGTTGCCGAGGTAGTCGGAGAGCCGCTGGTCGTGGATCTGGGCATCGCCCGTGATGAAGTGCTGCGAGGTCAAGATCGCGATCTGCACGCGCGGACGGTAGCGCGAATGACCCTAAAGGGCATGCTTATCACCTGGTGGTGCTGGTCATCGTTCACGTTCAGCATCCTCAAACCAGCCGCCGGGCGCGACGCGGCGGTCGCGTAGCATCGCCGCGCGAGCAGGAGGGGAATGCCGGCACCGCGTCGCATCGGGATCCTCACCGACGGCGGAGACGCCCCGGGACTGAACTCGGTCATCAAGAGCGTGGCGTATCGCTCGACCGGGCCCGGCCACGGGGTGCTTGGCATCCGCCGCGGATGGAGAGGCCCCACGCACCTCCGGCCCGGGGCCGAGCTCGACCAGTATTCTGGCGTCGCTACTTGGGAGCGAAGACCTTGATCGCCACGTCGGCGGCGAGTCCGACAAGGAAGAGCAGGCCGTAGCGACGGTTATGGGCGAAGGCCATTCGGACGAAGTACAGCGGCCACACGAACGCGGGCCAGCTTTCGGGACGCTCGCGCGGCCTCGGCTTCGCAAAGAGGGCGAGCGCCGCACGGGCTTTGGGTACCGCGAGGAACACGACGAGCATGACCGGACCGACGAGGCCGATAACAATGAGATACACGACCATGGCGTACATCAGCACGATCATCGCGCCGAGGATCCAGCGCGCCGCGCGCTCTCCGACGAGGACCGGCAATGTATGAATGCCCTTGACGCGGTCGTCTTCAAGCTTGTCGATGTGTTTTCCGAAGATGACCGTGGTCGCGCCAAGGGCGTATGGCAGACCGATGACCGACACGGCCCAATCCCATTGGCCGGTGACGATGAAGTAGGTGCCCCCGATCATGAGCGGACCCCACACGAGGATCACCGCGAGCTCTCCGAGGCCGATGTACTTCAGCGGCCA
>JANXXG010000314.1 GCA_025350745.1 Chloroflexota bacterium
GAACAGTGTGGGCGAGGGCGTCAGCACCGGCGTGGTGGTCCTCGCGACCGGCGCCGGTGCGGCGGTCCCGCACGACGTCAGCGCGAGCATGACGAGCAGGAGATATCGCATTCGCATCAGTCGAGGGTACGGGTGCGGGTAGAATGTGGATGTTCCTGAAAGGGATCACGGGGATGCGTGGTTTCGACAGGGCAGGCGAACGTATCGCTGCGAGCCGAGGAACGCCGTTCCCCCTCGTAAATCCGAACGGCGCCAGGTAACTGGCAACACTTCTTACGCACTCGCTGCCTAGTCAGTGAGCGTCCTCCCGGCCTCCCCTTCGCGGGCCGGGAAGGGCGTAATGAGCGAAGGTGCGGTCCGCTGATCGTCCGGTAGGCGGGTCAAAGATCACGGACTGGCGGGACCCGAAGCGTGTCGGTCGCGCGTCGGGATCCGCGAGACAACCAAAGCGCCGACTACGCTCGTAGGCGCGATACGGTCAAGGGCCTTGGACGGGGAGTTCGACCCTCCCCCATCTCCACTGGTTGACGGGGGCTCGGCCGGGGCCGGCGGCACAGACAGCCGGGCCCGGCCGGACGCGCGGAGGAGCAGCACCCATGGCGACCAAGAGCGCGTCAGGTCAAGGGACCAAAGAGCAGCCCTGGAAGCTCAAGACACCGAGCGGATCGTCGGAGTACACGATGTACAAGGATGAGACCCTCGATCCGCCGGCGATCGTGTGCCAGGTCGGGACGACCCAGCTTCGGTACCACGCCCGCGCGATCGAGGATCTCCATGCGATGCTCACGAAGCACGGCGACTGGATGCCGCTCGGGAGCGCGGACGAGCAGAAGCCCGCGGCTGAGGGCACCGTCGAGGCCTGGGGTCGCTCGCCGAAGAATCCGGTGAAGGGCTGGTACGGCCTGAAGAAGGGCTACCGCGGCCGATTCGGGATGTACCTGCCCCCGCTCCTCGAATCGCTCGGCCTCGCCGAGGTGACGCACGACGCGAAGAACAACAAGATGCGCGCGAAGTAGCGAAGCCCCGAGGCCTCCCTCAGGCCACCGTCGGGACGATCCTTCTTTTGGCAGTACGCGTAGAGCGCATCGAGGACCGGCTTGGATGCTCCGCGCTGCCGCAACACCTCGCTCACGAAAAGGCACTAGGAGATGCAGATGCCAACGAGCAGGATCACCCCCTTTCTCTGGTTCAACGACAAGGCCGAAGAGGCGATGCGGTTCTACGTGTCGGTGTTCAAGCACTCCAAGGTCTTGAGCGTGACGCCCGGGCCGAACGGCACGGCGATGAGCGTCACCTTCGAGATCGAGGGTCAGCGGATCATGGGCCTGAACGCCGGCCCTCAGTTCAAATTCACCGAAGCGATCTCGTTCTTCGTGAGCTGCACGGATCAGGCTGAGGTCGATGACCTGTGGGCCAAGCTCACGGCGGACGGCGGCGAAGAGTCCCGATGCGGGTGGCTCAAGGACCGGTACGGTCTCTCGTGGCAGATCGTCCCGACCGCTCTGATCGACGCACTCGGTGACCCGGATCCCGAGAAGGCCCGGCGATCCCTGGATGCGATGCTCACGATGAAGAAGATCGACATCAAGACGCTCGAGGCGGCTCGCAACGGTTGACGAAGGACCCGGCATGTCCCTCTGGCGTAACCCCGATTTCGCGAAGCTTTGGACCGGCTTCACCGTCGCGGTCGTGGGGAGCCAGATCAGCGTGCTCGCGCTGCCGCTCACCGCCGTGCTCGTGCTCGGTGCGGGCGCGACGGAGACCGGCCTCCTGGTGGCGGCGAGCATGGCGCCGTCCCTCGTGCTGGGGCTGTTCGTCGGCGCATGGGTGGACCGACTCCCGCGCCGGCCGATCATGATCGGCTCCGATATCGGGAGCGCCATCGTCATCGGCTCGGTGCCGGCCGCCGCGGCGTTCGGAACGCTCACCCTCGCGCAGCTCTACGCGGTCGCCTTCCTCGCCGGCGCATTCCGCATCTCGACCGACCTCGCGCGCAGCGCGCTCGTCCCGTCGCTCGTCGGCCGCGCCCAGCTCGTGGCGGCGAACAGCCGCCTCCAGGCGTCGAGTGCGGTGGCCCAGGTGGCGGGTCCCTCGCTCGGCGGCGTGCTCGTGCAATTGCTGACGGCGCCGATCGCGATGCTGTTCGACGCGCTGACGTTCCTCGTCTCGGCGGCGGTCCTCCTTACGCTGCGGGCCCGCGAGGAGATCCAGCCGCGGGACCGCTCGCGGAGCATCTGGCACGAGATCGTGGAAGGGGTCCGCTGGATGCGGGGGCACGACATCGTGTTCCGCTGCGTCGTCGCGATCGCCCTCGCGAACATCGAGTGGTTCGCCGTGCAGGCCGTCCTCGTCGTGTATGCCACCCGGGAGCTGGGGTTGCCGCCGGCGCTGCTTGGTCTCTCGATCGCGGCGATCGGGCCGCTCAGCTTGGTCGGCGCAATGCTCGCCGGTCCGCTCACCGCCCGGTTCGGTCTCGGGCGCGTGATGATCGGCGCGCTCTTCTTCGAAGCGGTGAGTCGCCTCGTGCTGCCGTTCGCGACCGGCACGCCACTCCAGGCGGCGATCGTGCTCGCCGCGTCCCAGGCGCTGCTCGGGCTCACCGTTCCGCTCTGGACGGTGAGCTCGGTGAGCCTGACGCAATCCGTGACCCCCGAGCGGCTGCTCGGCCGCGTGAATGCCGCCTCGCGCTTCATCTCCTTCGGCGTCGCGCCACCAGCCGCGCTGCTCGCCGGCGTGCTCGCCGACGGCATCGGTCTGCGCCCGACGCTGTTCGCGAGCGGTCTCGTCGCTGTGGCTGCCTTCCTGTACCTGCTGCTCTCGCCCGTCCGCTCGTTCAGACTGGCGCCGGTGACCGCATGACCACGCGCCGGAACCGATCGTCGTCGCTGGACGTTCACCTGTCATGAGGCGATCACCGGTCCTGCTCATGGTGCTGGTCATGCTGCTTGGTGCGTGCGGTGGAAGCGGCAGCGGCCCCCAGCCGCCATCAAGCTCCCCGACGCCGATCCCAGCTGCGGTGCTCGTGACCCGGGCGAGTGACCGTGGGACGGTCGCGGCGAAGGTCGGCGACCGGATCCAGATCGCACTCGGCGCGGAGTTCGATTGGCGGCTCGATCCGCCGGACGGGGTCGTGCTGACCCGTGGTGTCCAGAACGAGCTGCTGGTGCGCGGAACGCAGGCGGTCTGGACCGCCGCGGCGCCCGGCCGATCGACGATCTCCGCGACCGGCACGGTCGTGTGCCCGAGCGGCCAGGCCTGCATCCTGATCGCGATCCTGTTCACGACGACCGTCGTGGTCGGCGGGCCGTAGCACCGCGATATCGTCGCGACGTGAGCGGGACATGAGCGGGACCTGCCCCTGGGCCGAGGCCGACGCGAAGATGCGGTCCTATCACGATCGCGAATGGGGCCGGCCCGTCCGCTCGGACGCAGGCCTCTTCGAGCGGATCTCGCTCGAGGGCGCCCAGGCGGGTCTCTCGTGGTCGACGATCCTGAACAAGCGCCCGGCCTATCGCAAAGCGTTCGCCGGCTTCCGCCCCGAGCGCGTCGCGCAGTTCACCGCTCGGGATGAACGTCGGCTGCTGGCCGACGCGGGCATCGTCCGCAACCGCGCAAAGATCAGATCCGCGATCGCGAATGCCCGCGCGTACCTCGATCTGCGCGACGAGGTGACCGATGTCGCGCGCTGGCTCGCGACGTTCGCCGATGCCGCGGTGCTGTCGAAGGAGCTTCGGTCGAGGGGCTTCACGTTCGTCGGACCGACGATCGCGCTCTCGATCCTGCAGGCGATCGGCGCGGTCAATGGCCACCTGCCGGGATGCGCGCTGGCTAGT
>JANXXG010000328.1 GCA_025350745.1 Chloroflexota bacterium
ACTGGCCAGCGGATCCCTGAAGCCAGCCCACACGTGTCCGGGTGGATCTCGTTGGTGTAGACGCGGCAGGTCTGGCCCACCGCGATCGTCATGCTCGGAAACCTGTAGCTCGGATAGGTCTGAGAGCCGCATTGCGATGTGGGGCAGACGGCGAGGGGGCGAACGCTGACGATCTCCCAGCCGCTCATGTCTTGCGCTGCTCCACCGCGATTCGTGATCTCAACGTATTGACCCGAGCCAGTGTTTGGGTCCACACCCTCGCCTTCGTAATGGAGCTGCGTGATCACGAGCGAAGAGGCAACGTTCGGCGGTGCACCCGTTGGGGACGGCGGTGTCGGCCTCGGGGTAGCCGGAACGGCAGTCGTGGTCGCCGCCGTTGTAGGTGGTGCGGATCCACATGCAGCAAGTCCGATGATCGTCACGGCCGCGAGCAGCAGGACGAACGAGTTTGTCCGGCCGAGCCAGCGACATCCGCTCAACTTGCCAACTCCACGCTCACACGCGACATGACCTGGGTCCTCCGATCTCAGCGGGGCACTTCTTAGCGGTTAGACGTGCCAAACCCAGGTCCATGGCCCGAACCTGGCAAAAGTGAGAACAGCCGCGGCGAGACCGCCTGGACTCCCTAGAACAGCTGGCTGGACCCCGAAAGGAATCTCTGCGGTCGTGAGATCCCGGGGATCTGGGGGGGCTTCCTGCAACCCCTGGCCCATAACTTGGCGCCGCCCGACCATCTCGCATGAGCGTCCGCGTCTATCAGGTCACCTTCGAGCTCTGGCATCTCGCAAGTATCCTGCCCCTCAGGACGCCGTTCGAGAGACCCGCGTGTCGGGCTGGAGTTCGGGCGCGCTCTAGGCTTTGCGGCATGGCACCAACGGTCCTGTACGCGCGGAGCGGCGAGCTTCAGATCGCGTATTCCATCCTCGGCGCGGGACCCGTCGATGTCGTGTGGTGCGCAGGCGCGATGTCTCACCTCCAAGGGCAGCTCGCGTCGCCGTACTTCCGGCAGATGTGGGATCGGCTGGGGACCTACTCGCGCCTCATCCTGTTCGATCGACGCGGCTCCGGGATGTCCGACCGTCCGCCCGGTGTCGCGACGCTCGAGGAGCGCATCGATGACATCCGCGCGGTGATGGACGCCGCGCAGAGTGAGCGCGCGCACATTTTTGGGGTCTCTGAAGGCGGGCAAATGGCCTCACTGTTCGCAGCGACGTACCCCGACCGGACCCGTTCGCTGATCCTCTGGGGTACCCGACCGCGGTGGACGCGGACAGCCGACTACCCTTGGGGCCCGACCGACGAGCAGGCTGAGCGCGCCCTCGAGGAGAGCGTCGCGAACGGCTGGCGCCCGGATCTGACCAGTCCGTTCATGCGCCGCTGGCTCGGCCCGCGGTATCGGGATGACCCCGTTTTCCTCGAAGCGTGGGCGGAGCTCGGCCAACTCTCGATGACCCCGGCCGCGCGCGCCGCTCAGGAGCGGATGAATCGCATTGCGGACGTGAGGGGCGTCCTGTCGAGCATCCGCGTGCCGACCATCATCCTTGCCGGCGCCGATGACCCGGTGATGCCGCCTGAAATCGCGCGTGACCTCGTCGCGCGGATCCCCGGCGCTCGGCACGTCCAATTCGAGGGTCACGGTCACTTGTTGCTCGGCGCGTGGGATGAGGTGAACGAGACGATCCGGGAGTGGGTCACCCAGGCGGCAGCACCTGTGGCCGCCGACCGGTTCCTCGCGACCGTCCTATTCGTTGACCTGGTCGGATCGACCGACCGGGTCGTGCGCATCGGCGATACCGCCTGGCGCGACCTCCTCGGCCGCTACTACGCGGCAGTCCGTCGCGATCTTGCGGTGTACGGAGGTGTTGAGGTGGACACCGCGGGCGACGGTCTGCTTGCGCACTTCGACGGGCCCGGCCGCGCGATCCGTTGCGCGATGGCGATCGAGCGGACGGCGGCAGCGCTGGGGCTCGAGGCCAGGGCAGGCCTGCACACCGGCGAGGTCGAGAGGGACGGGGGTGCAATCCGCGGAATCGCGGTCCACCTCGCGGCTCGTGTCGGCGCTCTCGCGGGGGCGGGCGAGGTCCTGGTGTCGAGCACGGTGCGCGAGCTCGTAGCCGGGTCAGGATTTTCCTTCGCCGATCGGGGCACCCACACCCTGAAGGGGATCCCAGAGCCCCGACAGGTTCTCGCAGTCGAAGCCCCCGCGTAATCGGAAGGGTCCGACCAGTCATCCCCCCGAGGGTGAGGCGTCGCTGATGTAGGTGCGCTCTCAACGGGCTGTCTCGCGATCGCATGGGCTGATGGGAAGAACTGCTATGGCCTATGACGTCACGATCGAGCGGACGAGCGAGTGCCCAACAGCAGTTGTCAAAGTCAACACAACGTGGCGGGAGTTCGGGATGCTGTGGCCCGCGTTGCTCGACGCCGTGTGGGCGTTGCTGCGCTCGACGCCTGGCCTACGCACCGATGGTCACAACGTCATGCTGTATCGGCACGGCCCCCGGGAGGCCCGGTCGAGGTCGCGGTCGAGGTCGGCGTCCAAGTCACCGGACCGTTCCGGTCCGAACGGCCGCGTCGTCCCCTCGATCTTGCCGGCCACGGAGGCAGCCGTGACGCTCCACGTCAGGAACCCTACGGGGATCGGCGCCGCGCACGCTGCAGTGCGGGCGTGGTGCTCCGCGCAGCGCCGTGAGCTGACCGGTGTCTCCTGCGAGATCTACGGAGACCTGACCCGCGGACCGGGCACGTCGATGTCACCTTCTACTGGGAGGTCGTAGGGACAGGCGCGGCGTGATCGATCTCCTCCAGGCATCCGCAGGCTGAAGGGATCACCGGATTTCAGCAACGAGACGCCCCAAACCGGACGGCCTGTACCTTGCAAGTCGTCCACCCATGGCGCAGCTCAGGCCAGAGGGTCACGTACCGCCCGTCACTTCTCATCCTCGCGGCGCCAGCGTTCTGAAGGCGGGGGCTCCAGGTGCCGTGATGCCAATGACACCATTAGTAGATATATAGCGGCGCGCAGTTCCGCAGCAGTTCGGGCTACGCATAGAGGCGTATAACGGTCTCTGCGGGCCGCACCCGCCCAAGGAGATGACCATGCACGTGGACCTCGCGCTGCTTGTGCTGCGGGTCGCGGTCGGTGTGGTCATCTTCGCGCACGGCGCGATGAAACTCGGATGGGTCGGCAAGGGCGGCACGCCCGCTGGCACCGCTGGATGGCTCACCAGCATCGGCATCCGCCCGGGTTTGTTCTGGGCCTGGGTCGTGATCCTGGCCGAGGCCGGCGGCGGTGTGCTCATGATCCTTGGCCTCGGTGGGCCGATCGGCCCGGGCATCGTGGCCGGCGACCTGGTCGTCGCGATCATCGTGGCCCACCTCCCGAAAGGCTTCTGGGCTGCCCAGGGCGGCTGGGAGTTCATCGCCCCAATCGCCGCGGGCGCCTTCGCGATCGCCCTGATCGGGAACGGCCGCTGGTCGGTCGATGGCGCGTTCGGGCTGACCTATTCAAGCCAACTGGTGTACGGGTGGCTCGCGATCGTGGCCGCCGGTGCGCTGCTCGCGCTCGTGATACGCGCACTCGCGCCAAAGCCCAAGCCAGCGGCGGGCGGCGCGGCGTAACTCTGAGGGCGTCGTGTCGCGGTGTGGTGGTGTCGTGATCCCAGTTGGACCATTACTAGATATCTAGAGGCGCCTACCTCTGCCCGCGCTGGTCGGCGTGGGCCCCGCTTCTTGGCTACATCGCGTTGACGGTTTCGTAGACCGCGATCTGCCCGCCGCTCTTCAGCACTGGGCAGCCCGCCGCCATCTTGGCGGCCTCGTCAATCGAGCCGGCCTCGAGGATGCTGTAGCCGGAGGCGATCCGGGCAATTGGACCGTCGCCGATCGCGCCGTCCGCCGACACGCTCTTCACCTTGCCGGTGAAGGGGTTGCCGCCATCGACCACCGCCGTGCCGAGATCCTTGAACCAGGCGTCCCAGGCCTTCAGGCCCTCCGCCCGGGCCTCGGGCGTGCTGGCCATGGCGCCGCCGTAGTAGACGAGCAGGTGCTTCAAGGGTGTGTCCTTTCGTTCGCGTCTGGCTGGTGTGAGATCCGCAGCCAGCGTAGCGGCCGCGCGGCCTAGGTTAGTGCGGGTCGCGTCGGGGACATGAGCGCGATCGCCATAGGCGTTGCCGCGATATCTACCGGACACTGGCTTTTCATGGTCGGTCCGGGCGGTGTCGCTTCTTCAGAGTGCGGCGTCGATACGGCACCGAGTTGCACCGAGCGACGCCATGGGTGGGTTGTGGTGGAGTCGGGTCACCGCGACAGGCCTCGGGCTTGACGCCCTAACAGCAGAGGCATTGCTCTGAGGCTCGCATCGCGACGAGCGGCGCGCTCGGCGAGCGTCTCGTCGGCTCAGCGCGGTCCGACGATCCGCCACGCGATCGGGAGTGCGACCGCTGCAAGCAGCAGCTTGTACAGGTCCCCGACGATGAACGGGGCGATGCCGGCCGCGATGACCTGGCCGCCGACAAAGCGCGCCAGCCACGGCAACCCGAGCGCGTAGATCGCGACCTCGCCGACGAGCATCGCCGGCACGGCCGTGGCCAGCCGACGATCCCAGCCGCGCTCGGCGAAGCGGCCCACGAGGAAGGCAGCGAGCGCGAATCCGGCGAGGTATCCCCCGGTGGGACCAATGAGGATCGCTGGCCCCGATGTGCCGCCAGCGAACACCGGCGCGCCAACTCCGCCTTCGGCGAGGTAGGCCACGACGCTCGCCAATCCGAGCCGACTCCCGAGCGCCGCGCCGACAACCAGCACCGCGAACGTCTGGCCAGTGACCGGCACCGGGCTGAACGGCAGGTCGATCCGCAGCTGCGCGGAGAGCGCAATGACCACGGACCCGCCGATCACCAGGGCGAGCTTCCAGACGAGCGAATCCGGGGCCAACGAGATCGCGACCGGTCGGGCCCTGGTCGCGATCACAGCCGCGATGATAGCCGTCGCGTCGGGCACCGCGACGCGCATCATCAGTGACCCGCGCGCAGCGGATCGAACGGGTGCAGCGGCATGCCCGTGCGCGTGATCGCGTTCGCCGGTCCGGGAGACCCGACGTCGGGCTCGGGCGTCCGCGCGATGTGACGCATCGCACAGGGTGGGGAGTGCTCTGACTTGTACAGAGCCGCGCTTCAACGTTGGTGTACCGTTCCGGCCCGTGACCGGCCTTGCCCAGCGCGTCGGAGATCGCCCGCTGTTGATGGCGGCGGACGTGCGCCCGTCGCAGCCCGGCTTCGAGGTGCAGAGTGTCCTCAACCCCGCGGCGGCGCGCGTCGGCGACGAGACCGTCCTGCTGATGCGCGTCGCGGAGCGGCCACGGACGGATCTCGACCCGCCGGCCGGCGCGCGGACCCTCGATTTCACGGGTCCACATCCGAAGATCGTGGCGCTCCCGTCCGGCCACACGAGGGCCGACGTCGTGGCGATCGCGATGCGCGATCCGGAGGCCCGGGGTTTCCGCTACACCCCGATCTATCTGCCGAAGGACCTGCCAGGCCTCGATCTGTCGGATCCGCGTGCGATCAGCTTCACCCACCCGACGCTCGGACGGCACCAGACATTCCTCACCCAGGTCTCCCATCTCCGCTGCGCGCGCAGCTCGGACGGCGTCCACTTCACCGTTGACGACGAGCCTGCGATCGCCCCGGCCGCCGATCTCGAGGAGTTCGGCTGTGAGGATCCGCGCGCGACGTTCCTCGACGGCGCCTGGCACATCACCTACGTGTCGGTCTCGCGCGTTGGCATCAGCGCGAGCTTGGCCGTGACCAAGGACTTCCGGACCTTCGAGCGGCTCGGGGCGATGCTGCCGCCGGACCAGAAGGACCTCGCGCTCTTCCCGGAGCGCAAGCACGGGAAGCACATGGCGCTGACGCGGCCGATGCCGAGCTCGTTCGGCCACGTGCTCGGCATTTGGATCGCGCACGCCGACGAGCGGATGCCGTGGGGTAATCATCATCCGCTCGTTCTTCCCCGGGAGGGGATGTGGGACGAACGTCAAACCGGTGCAGGCACCGTTCCATTCGAATGCCGCAAGGGATGGCTCGAGATCTACCACGGCGTGAACGCCGAGATGCGGTATGCCCTCGGCGCGGTGCTCCTCGACAGGACGGACCCCTGCACGGTCCTCGGGCGAAGCCCCGAGCCGATCCTGCTGCCGGAGCGGCCGTACGAGCACGCCGGCCTACTCTCCGACGTCGTGTTCACCTGCGGTCACGTGCCGCTCGATGACGCTGGCCAGCGGATCCGCGTCTACTACGGCGCCGCGGATTCGGTCATCGCGGCCGCGGACTTCGACGTCGATCAGATCCTCGACTCGCTCGAACCGTCACCGGCCGCATTCGGGAACCCCCAGCGCGCAGGCGCCTGACGCTCAGGGGACCGGCGCCTCCGGCACGGCGAGCGTCAACGCGATCGCGTTCGGCGGTAAACACTCGGTCGCACTGCAGGTCTGGAAGCGCACCGCGATCTCGAGTCGAACCACGCCGGAGTTCCGCGGGATCGTGAACTCGAGCGGTATCGTCATCGCCACCGTTCCCTCATAGACCGAGAACTCCTCATCGAGACCTGGGATCCGGAACGGCGTCGGCTCGGGCCATGCGATCGGTCCCATTCGCACGCCGTCCGGGCTGCTCACGATGTCGATCCCGAGCGTCGTGTCGCCGGCGGCCACAGCCGGCCCGTAGACGTGCCAACCGGGTGCCACGCCGAGCTCGAGGTGGAGGCCGAGACGCTGGTACGGGAAGTAGCTCGGCGAATCGAGCCACGCGCGACCCGAAACAATGGCCAGCGGACCGGTCGTCGTCGTTTCGATGCGCGGCTCGCCCTCGTTCGCGGCCACGCCGAGGAGCTCCTCGACGAGCCAGCGACCCCCGTTGCGCAGGCGGTAGTTCGCTTCGACGATCTTCCGCTCGACGCGGCCCGCTGCATCGAGGACGAAGGTCATCGGGTAGGCAACACCGAGCTGCTGAGGGTTCACGGTCCCGCCGAAGGCCCCGTGGTGGGCCTCGAGGTCGTCATCCAGGACCCCGAGCTCGCGGATGACCCGGCTGCCTTCGTCGGCAAGCAGTGAATAATCGACGTGGTGCAGGTCGGCAAAGGCCTTCAGGTCCGCGGGGCGGTCGTAGCTGATCGCGAAGACGGCGTAACCGGCGCGCTCCAGAGTGGGAAGGACCCGTTGCAGCTCGACCAGCTGCGTCTTGCAGTACGGTCACCAAACCGCGCTGCGATGCAGGACCACGACCGCGCGACGCCGGTGATGACGGTGCGGGTGGAGGCGGCGCCGTCAACGGCCCGAGCGAAACCTCGACCGGCGACGGGGTACATCCCGCCACCAACAATAAGATTGCGAGCGGCCTCACCACAGGACCGAG
>JANXXG010000341.1 GCA_025350745.1 Chloroflexota bacterium
CTGTTGTTCAGCCTCGGTTCGCTCGCGCTCATCTTCGAGATGCAGAACCCGGGGCTGATCCTGCCCGGCATCGTCGGCGTCATTTCGATCGTCCTCGCGCTGTTCTCGTTCGGGACGCTCGACGCGAACGCCGCCGGGATCGCGTTCATGCTGTTCGCGATCGTCCTCTTCATCGCCGACATCAAGATGCCCACCCACGGGTTCCTCACCGCCGGGGCGATCGCCTCGCTCGTTCTCGGGATCATCGTGCTGTTCCCACCCGCGCGCCCGACGTTCCCCGGCCTCAGATACTCCGCCGATCCATTTACGATCGTGGCGGTGGTCGGCGTGATGACGCTGCTCTTCGGGTACGTGCTGCGATCGGCGGTCGGCTTTCAGCGGCTCCCGGTGGCCAGCGGATCGTCCCTCCTCGTGGGAAGTCTGGGGATCGCGAAGACCGAGTTGGCGCCCGCGGGCATCGTCCGGGCGGGGAACGACGAATGGTCCGCGATCAGCGAGGGTGGGGCGATACCGCAGGGTGCGGTGGTGCGAGTCCGGCGTATCGATGGCTTGCGACTTATCGTCGGCCCGGAGGCGTCGTCCTCCGGAAGAAGGGAAAGCTGATGTCTAGCGAGCTCGTGGTCCTGGCGTTCATCCTCATCGTCGCGCTCCTCGTTCTGAGGACCGTGGTGCACATCGTTCCGGAGTACCAGCGGCTGGTCGTCTTCGCCCTCGGGCGCTACCAGAAGACCGCCGGCCCGGGTCTGGTCCTGCTGCTCCCGCCGCCGATCCAGAGCTCCGTGACCGTGGATCTGCGGGAGTTCAGTGTCGAGATCCCGCAGCAGACCTGCATCACCAAGGACAACGCGACCATCTCCATCGACTTCCTCATCTTCCAGCAGGTCGTCGAAGCATCCGATTCCGTCATCAAGGTCCAGAATTTCCGCCAGCAGGTCCAGCAGATCGCCTCCACGACGCTCCGCGCGGTCATCGGTGACCTGGTCCTCGATGACGCGTTCGCCAAGCGCGAGCAGATGAACGAAGTGCTTCGAGTCAAGCTCGACGACGAGACCCACCGCTGGGGGGTCAAGGTGAACCGCGTCGAGATCCGCGAGATCGTCCCGCCCCGGGAGATCCAGGAGGCGATGACCCGACAGATGACCGCCGAGCGGATCCGCCGTGCCTCCGTCACCGAGGCCGAGGGGAAGCGGGCCTCCGCCATCCTCGTGGCCGAGGGCGATAAGCAGTCGAACATCCTGCAGGCCGAAGGCGCCCGCCAGTCCGCGATCCTGCGGGCCGAGGGCTTCGCCCTCGCGCTCGCCAAGATCAACGAAACGGCCATGGGCATTGACGCCCGGACGATGACGCTCCAATACCTCGACGCGCTCGGCAAGCTCGGCGCATCGGCCGCCACGAAGTTCGTGATCCCGACCGAGTTCAGCGCGCTCGCCGCACCTCTGGCCGCGATGGCCCGGAGCGCGAGCGAGCCGCCGAAGGCGTAGCCGGGGATCAGCTCCGGCGGAGGCGGACGAAGGGAACGCGCGGCCGGCCGGATGGCCCGCCTTCCCCGCGGTCCGGGTCGGTCGCCGGAACGGCCATCGGCCGAAGGAGGCGGCGTTGACCGAACGGCGAGTAGACCCGCGCGGGCGTCTCGCGGAGCGGCGCGCAGAGGGCTGCTCGCGCGCCGCCCGCGGACGAAGGAAGGGGAATGGCGATAGCGATGGCCACGGTGTCACCTCGTGACGGCGGATTTCACCTGATCGTCGGTGCTCCCCCTGGAACAGCGAGAACGGACGTTCGAGCATCATAGAACGGCTGTTCGAACTGTCAAGGCCCCCGGTCTGCCCGTGAAATACTCGGTTTCGGTGGTGGATCCAGGGGCCGTGGTGGGCTCGGACCTTGTCCCGCAGCGGCCGAAAGCGGTCCGCGAGCAGGCCGAGCTGCCGAACCACATCCTGGAGCCGGCGTGGTCGGGGACCCGCGTGCTCGTCCGGATCGGCCACGACGGAGCGAGGTTCGTGGGCTACGACGGGCCGATCGATGGCCACCGGGAGCTCTTCGATGCGATCCGGGCCGAGACCCGCTGCACCACCGCCATCCTCGACGGGGTCCTCGTCGACAACTGGGAGGACGAGCACGATCTAGAAGTCGATGCGTCCGGGAACGCCTACGTGCGGGGTCTGCCCGCCCGCAAGATCTTCAGCGCCTTCGACCTCCTCGAGGTGGACGGCGAGTCGCTCCTGCGGGTCCCGCTCCTGGAACGGAAGCGCCATCTCGAGGGGCTCATCACTCCGAGCATCAACGTGCGCCTCACCGCGTATGTGACCCGTGGGTTGCGGGCGTGGCGCGACACGCTGTCGGGCCTCGGGTTCAAGCGCATCGTGCTCAAGGACTGGAACAGCACATACTCGCCAGGCCAGACGAGTCCGGCGTGGCTGGTCGTCGACAAGCTCAATCCGCCGAAGCTCAAATAAGGATCAGGGAGAGCCACCACATGACGTCCGCAGCGGTCATTGACCACACCCAGCGCGACCCCTGGGAGGTCGCGGTCGAACAGTTCGACACTGCGGCCGACAAGCTCCACCTCGACCCGAACATGCGCGGCATCCTTCGGGAGTGCCAGCGCGAGCTGACGGTCCATTTCCCCGTACGGATGAACGACGGCGCGGTGAAGGTATTTACCGGCTTCCGGGTGCAGCACAACACCTCCCGCGGCCCCGGGAAGGGCGGCATCCGCTACCACCCGAGCGCGACGCTCGGCGAGGTCAAGGCCCTCGCGATGTGGATGACCTGGAAGTGCGCGGTCGTCGGGATCCCGTATGGCGGCGCGAAGGGTGCGGTCATCTGCGATCCGAAGCACATGACCCAACAGCAGCTCGAAACGCTCACGCGGCGCTACACGACGGAGATCGCGCTGCTCATCGGCCCGGACCGTGACATCCCGGCGCCGGATCTGAACACGAACTCCCAGACGATGGCCTGGATCATGGACACGT
>JANXXG010000414.1 GCA_025350745.1 Chloroflexota bacterium
CGACAATGGTTCGCTGTCAACCAACACGCCGTCGCAATCAAAAACGATATGAGAAATACTCATCTTAAACCCCTCAAGCGCCCAAATGCCGGAAAGCGGCTATGACGTCAACATAGACTTCGCGTTTAAACGGAATAATAATATCCAACATTTCGTCCATTTTAACCCAGCGCCACTCATCAAATTCTTGTTTGTGGCCGGGCGGCTTTAAATTGATTTCACTGTCTTTTCCGGTGAACTTGAGCGCAAACCATTTTTGCTTCTGTCCGCGATATTTGCCGTTCCAGCTTTTGCCAATCAGATGTTCAGGCAGGTCATATTGATACCAGCGCGGGGCTTCGATGGCCTCTTGGACATCGAGCCCGTGGTCGATCAGCCCGACGCCGATCTGGAAGTTCGTCTGGACCTGGGCCTGACGCCCGGGAGTCCCGTACACGAACCGCAGCGCAGAGCCGTCCAGGACGATGACCGTGTTCAGGGTGTGGACCGGTCGCTTCCCGGGCGCCAGCGCGTTCGGCGAGCGCGGGTCCAAAGAGAAGCCGGAGAGCCGGTTGTTCAGCAGGATGCCCGTCCCGGGGACGACGGTCGCCGCACCGAATGCGCTGAACACGCTCTCGATGAAGGACACGGCGTTACCGTCGCGATCCACGACCGCGAGATACGTCGTGTCCGCAGGCAGCGCCGCGGCCTCGACATGCTCCGACGCCTTTGCCCCGATGGCCTGCCGCCGCCGCGCGGCGAAGGTCTCGCTGAACAGCTCGGCGGCGTCGAACGGCACGGCGCGCGGATCGCCGGCCAGCGCATCGCGATCGGCGAACGCGAGCTTCTTGATCTCGACCATCGCGTGGATCTGCTCCGCGCTGCCCCGACCCATCGCGCGCAGATCGAGGCCCTCGGCCAGCGCGAGCTCCTCGAGCAGCACGTGCCCCTGCGAGACTGGCGGCTGCCCGACGACCCGAAGGCCCCGATACAGCGCCTCGATCGGATCGCGACGATCGGTGCGGTGAGCCGCGAGGTCATCCGGGCTCAGCCAGCCGCCGAGCGCGGCGATGCCCGATGCGAACCGCAGCGCGAGGTCGCCGCGGTAGAACACGTCGGCGCCGCCCGTGGCAACGGCCCGCAGGGATACGGCGAGGTCCGGCTGCTGCAGCATCTCGCCCGGTCGCGGTCGGACCCCGCGCGGGGTGTACGTGCGGCCGGCCATCGGATCCTGGCCGAGCCGCTCGGCCTCCTCGCCGATCGACGCGGACAGCAGATCGCTCACCGGGAAGCCTTCGGAGGCGTAATCGATGGCCGGCGCGAGGGCCCGCTCCAGCCCCAGCCTGCCATGGTCCTCGAGCATGTCGGCCCAGGCGGCGACGGCGCCGGGCACGGTCGACAGGCGTGCGCCGCGGTCCCCGAAGCCGTGGACGAACGCCATCTCATCCACCGCCAGGGGCGCGGCGCCCGAGCCGTTGTATGCGGTGACCGTTCTCGTGCCGGCGTCGTAGACGAGCGCGAAGACGTCACCGCCGATCGAGCACCGGTTCGGGAGGACCACGGCGCACACGGCGGCGGCGGCGATGGCCGCGTCGACGGCGCTGCCTCCATCACGCAGCGCGGCGAGGCCGGCCGCGGTGGCCAGGTGGTGCCCACTCGCGACGATGCCGTTGGCGGACCGTACCGTCGGGCGATAGGTCATCGCGCGGATGCTAAGCGCCGCGGAGGACGAACAGGATGAGGAAGAGCCATGCGAAGGCCGACACCGCCGCGGTGCTGATGCCGAGCGCGAGCGAGCCGCGCGGTCGCTGCAGCACCGGCATCAGCGCGACGGCGAGGGCGATGAGGACCAGCTCCGGTCCGGCGATGAGGAGGCCCGCGAAGAGGATGTAGCCGATCGCGATCCAGCCGAGGATCGCTGGACCGTTCATCGAGACGACGAACGCGGTGAGCGCCGCGGCCGCGGCCGAGCCCCAGAGGATCAGGTCCGTTCCGAAGTTGCCGAAGCCGCCGGTGGCCACGTACGCGTACACGGCCATGGCCACCGCGTCGAAGGCCGCGATCCCGGCACGAAGACCCGCGCTCACGAGGGCTCAGTGTGAAGGAAGAGCCGGGTGTAGCCGACCGGCTCTCCGGGTCGCAGCGGCTCCGGTGACGAGCCGTCCAGATGCATGAGCATGGCCTGCTCGTCGCAGGCAAAGCGCTTTGGGCACACCGGGCACTCGGATGCGCTCTTCTCGGGAAGCCGGCCGAGGCTGGTCAGCGTGAAGCCGCACTTCATGAAGAAGTCGGGCACCAGGGTGAGCGCGAACACGCGTCGCAGGCCGCGCTCGCGGGCCCACTGCACGCAGGCGCCGACGATCGCTTTCCCCGCACCCCGGCCGGCCGCGGCGGGCGAGACCGCGAGCGAGC
>JANXXG010000423.1 GCA_025350745.1 Chloroflexota bacterium
CGCGTCGCGGGTCGCGCGGACCGTGGCGTGGATGCCGCCGCCGCGCTCGAGGACGGCGAGATAATCGGCACCGCTCTGGCGCGTGGCGAACTCGGCCCAGCGCTGTCCGGCGTAGCAAAGGTGGGTGTGGGGATCGACGAAGCCGGGCATGACGACGCGACCGGCGACCTGCCGCTCCACCGCGCCCGCCGTGAGCTCGAGCTGCTTCCACCCGTCGCCGCGTCCGGTCGCGACGATCGTGCCATCGCGGGCCGCGACCCACCCGTCATCGACGGCCCCGACGTCACCGGCCGCCGGTCCGACGCGCGGCTGCTCCGTGCGGTACGGCGCAAGCGTGAGCAGGCGCGCTCCTCGCAGGAGGAGATCGACCGGCTGCGGCTCGTTCACTCTAGGAAACGCGCTTCGATAACGCGATCCCGCCCGAACGCCTCGAGCAGGAGCGCCGACCCGGCTGCGGCGAGCACCGCGTCCAACGGGACGAGCCCGATCAGCTCGCCGCGCAAGATCCGCACGCCCGCCGCGGCGGCGCGCGTCTCGACCTCGCGCCAGACCTCTGGCAGCCCGGTCACCGTGTGATCGAGCAGATTCATGGAGACCTGCGCCCGTGGCGGGTCCGAGAGCATGAAGCCCTTCGCCTGCACCGCCTGGAGTCCGCCGGACGACTCGCGGATCTCTTTGGCGATGCGCTGCGCGAGCCCGAGATCGGTCGTATCAAGCTCGATGTTGAACGCGATGAGCGGTGGCCGAGCGCCGATGACGATCGCGCCGGCAGCGGGGTTCAGCGCGCGCGGGCCGGCGTCCGGAACGTGGGTGGTCTCCAGGAACGCGGCGAGGCCTTCGTACTCAGGCCTACGGATGTCGGGCAGGCGCACGCGATCCGGACGCATCGCGGCCTTCGCGTAGTAGAAGACCGGCACGTGGTGCCGCGCCGCGACGGCAGCCCCGACGCGATGCGCGATGGCGACGCAATCGTCCATCGACGATCCGGCAAGCGGCACGAACGGGACGACGTCGACCGCACCGAGCCGGGGGTGCTCGCCCTTGTGGCCACGCATGTCCACGACCTTGTAGGTCGCGTCGATCAGCGCCAGGGCGGCGCGCTCGACGGCTTCGGCGTCGCCGGCGAACGTGAAGACCGACCGGTTGTGGTCCGGATCGCTCGTCCGGTCCAAGAGGCGCACGCCGGGGGTATCCGTGATGACCCGCGCGAGCCCGTCGATGACGGCGAGTCGGCGTCCCTCGCTGATGTTCGGTACGCACTCGACGATGCCTGACACGAGCGAGAGCCTAGGTCAGTCGGCCTTGGCGGCTCCGGCCTCGCGGACCCGCAGGGTGAGGGCCTTCATCACGCTGTGCGCGATATCGGTGTTCTGGTGCAGCACGTTCTGGAACTGCCGTGGTCCGAGCACGAGACAACGGCTCGGCGCGGTCGTCGTGACCGTAGCGGTCCGCTTGCCGCCATCGACGAGGGCGATCTCGCCGAAGAAGTCGCCCGCCGCCATGTTCGAGATCTTCTTGGCGCCGCGGGTCACCGCAGCCGCTCCCGTGATGATCACGAAGAAGTCGCCGCCGCTCTGGCCTTCTTCGCAGAGGACCTTGCCGGCGGGGAAATCCATGTCCTCGACCTGCGTCGCAATGAACTCGAGCTGCGTCGACGTGCAGTGCGCGAAGAGAGGAACCGCCTTCAGCAGCGCGGTCCTGGCGTCGGCCACGGGCTAATGCTTCGCGCTCGCCTCGTCCTCGCGCTCGGCGTTGCGGAGGCGCTTCGTGAGGACCGGCAGGAGGGCGAGGGCGATCAGCGGGTGACTCTCGAGGATCCCCTTGAAGTGCCAGCGCTGGATGCCGAGACACGTGGTCGGCTCGGTCGCGCGCACGGTCGCGGAACGGGGGAACTCATCGAGGAGCGCCATCTCGCCGAACACGTCGCCGGTCTTCATCTCGGCGAGCTTGTGCTCGTGGCCGGCACGATCCTGTACCGCTTCGACGCGGCCCTTCTTGATGATGAACGCGCCGACGCCGGTGTCGCCCTGGCGGACGATCTCCTGTCCCGCGGTGTACGTCTGCTCGACCGCCGCGTTCGCGATCGCCTCGAGGGACTTGCGGTCCAGATCCTCGAAGAGGGCGACGTGTTTGAGGAATTCGACGTTGTTCTCGGCCATGGGGCGGCAGCATAGCCCAGCGCCGGATGGCGCTACCACCGGATGGCCCGATACTGGGCAACAGTGCCATTCAGGGTCGAGGTCGCCGCCGATATCGCCGCCTGCGCGCTGACCGTCCCGATCCAGAACGAGACCTGGGGCGGAGATGTCATCGTGCCACCGCAGCTGCTCCTCGCGACCGCCCACAACGGCGGCTTCGTCGCGATCGGCTACGTCGACGGTGACGAGCGGCCCGCGGGCTTCGTCTTCGGTTTTCTCGGCATCTACGACTACCACTTCCGTCATCACTCGCACATGCTCGCGGTGCGTCCGGAGCACCGGGGGTCGGGCCTCGCACTCGCGCTCAAGGA
>JANXXG010000029.1 GCA_025350745.1 Chloroflexota bacterium
CACGATGCCGAGCAGGAGCGCGATCGATCGATCAGGGATCAGCAACCACCGCCTCACTGGAGCCGAGTCTATGGGCCGATATGCTTGCGTCGTGCGCCCGAGCATCAGCCTCGTCGTGCCCGTCTTCAATGAAGAGGAGAACCTCGCGCACGCCGTCGCCGTCGCCGGCCGCGCGCTCGCGGAGTTCACGAGCCAGTACGAGGTCATCCTCGTCGATGACGCGTCCACCGACCGCACGCCCGAGATCATCCGTGGCCTGACCGCAACCGATCCGCACATCCGGACCCTGAGACACGACCGGAATCAAAAGCTCGGCGGCACGCTGCGGGACGGCTTCGCCGCCGCGTCGATGGATCTCGTCCTGTATATGGACGCGGACCTCCCGTTCGATCCGCGCGAGATCGGACGCGCGATCAGCGCGATGGAGGTCACTCGGGCCGACATGATCGCCGCGTATCGCTACGACCGGACGGGGGAGGGCCTCCGGAGAGCGATCTACTCGTACGTGTACAACGGCATCATCGGGGTGCTCTTCGGTTGGCCGCACCGCGATATCAACTTCGCCTTCAAGCTCATGCGCCGGGAGATCCTCGAGGCGGTCGAGCTCCGGTCCGAAGGCTCGCTCATCAGCGCGGAGCTCATCACGAAGACCAAGAACCTCGGCTTCACGGTCCAGCAGATCGGGCTCGACTACTTCCCGCGGACCCGGGGCCGCTCGACCCTGTCATCGCTCGGCGTGATCGGGAAGATCTTCCGCGAGCTCATCGTCCTGTACCCCGAAATGCGCCATCCCCGCCGTCGAAGCCCGCAGCCTGCGGTCCGGCCAGCCGAGGACCGCGCTCCGATCTGACGGGATCAGTTCGTCCGCTTTCAGCACAGTCAGGCCCGTTCGGCTAGACTGATGAGGAAAACGAAGATCTAAGAGATCTAGGAAAGGACAACGGGTGCCGCTCGCAGACGCCGCTCCTCAAAAGAGTGAGGTCATCAAGGCCAACCGCCAGCACGAGACGGACACGGGATCGCCGGAGGTCCAGATCGCGCTCCTCACTGAGCGGATCAAGCATCTGACCGATCATCTCCGCACAGCCGCGCACGACAATCACAGTCGGCGTGGATTGCTCATGATGGTCGGACAGCGTAGGCGGCTGCTCGCGTACCTTCACCGCAAGAGTCCCGAGCGCTATCAGGAGATCATTGGGCGGCTCGGTCTGCGTAGGTAAGCGACACCGCGGCTAGCACCCGAGTACACAGACACATGGCAGTCACACGCTCGCAGGCGACGATCAACGACAAGCCCCTCACGTTCGAGACCGGCAAGTTCGCACGCCAGGCCGGCGGCGCCGTCACCGTGCGGTACGGCGACACCATCGTCTTCGCCGCGGGTACCGTCGCAAAGACGATCCGCCCGGGCATCGACTGGTTCCCGCTCACGGTCGACTTCGAAGAGCGCCTGTACGCCGCCGGGAAGATCCCCGGTTCGTTCCCGCGCCGCGAAGGCCGTCCGTCCGAGGAGGGCATCCTCACCGCTCGGCTCACCGATCGCCCGATCCGGCCGCTCTGGCCGAAGGGCTTCAAGAACGACGTCCAGGTCGTGGTCTCGGCGTGGTCGAGCGACCAAGAGAACGACTACGACGTCCTCGCGGTGAACGCCGCGTCGGCCGCGCTCCACATCTCGAATGCTCCGTTCGAGGGTCCGATCGGTTGCGTTCGGGTCGGCACCGTCGATGGGAAGCTGACGCTCAACCCGACGATCCAGCAAATGCTCGAGAGCGAGCTCGACCTCGTCGTCGCGGGCACGAAGGACTCGATCATGATGGTCGAGGCTGGCGCGAACCAGATCAGCGAGGACAAGCTCATCGAAGCGCTCGGGCTGGCGCAGCAGGGCATCGCGAAGCTCTGCGAAGCCCAGGAAGAGCTCCGGCGCGCCGCCGGGAAGCCGAAGATGGCGTGGACGCCGCCGGTGCGCGACGAGGCCAAGCTCGGACCGGTGCGCTCGTTCTTCGAGCAGCGCGTCCGCGCGAAGCTCCGCAACGCCGACAAGGCCCAGCGCGAGGCCGGCCTCGACGATCTGAAGGACGAGGCCAAGAAGCAGTTCGTCACCACCGGGGGCACGATCACGCCTGAGGAGATCACCGCCGAGTGGGACGCCGTGCTCGAGCACGAGTTCCGCACAGCGGTCGTCGAAGAGAAGCTCCGGCCGGACGGCCGTGGCACGAAGGACATCCGCGAGCTCGAGATCGAGGTCGGGATCCTTCCGCGGACCCACGGGTCGGCGCTCTTCCGCCGCGGCCAGACCCAGGTGCTGTCGATCGCGACCCTCGGCCCGTCCGGTGACGAGCAGATCATCGACACCCTGTCCCCGGTCGACAGCAAGCGCTACATGCACCACTACAACTTCCCGCCGTATTCGGTCGGAGAGGTCCGGATGATGCGTGGCGCTGGCCGTCGTGAGATCGGTCACGGCGCTCTCGGCGAGCGGGCCCTTCTTCCTGTCGTACCGACCAAGGAAGAGTTCCCCTACACGATCCGAGTGGTCAGCGAGACGCTCGAGTCCAACGGCTCGTCGTCGATGGCCTCGACCTGCGGTTCGACCCTTTCGCTCATGGACGCGGGTGTCCCGCTCAAGGCCATGATCGGTGGCATCGCGATGGGCCTTGTGCTGGAGAACGGAAAGCACACCATCCTGACGGACATCCAGG
>JANXXG010000046.1 GCA_025350745.1 Chloroflexota bacterium
CTTGTCGATGAGCGCGCCGATATTGATGACCATGTCGAGCTCGGTCGCACCGTCCTTCAAGGCCGTCGATGCGGTGCTCACCTTCACCTCAGGCGATTGCCCGCCGTGGGGGAATCCGATCACGGTTGACGTGTCCACGCCCGAATCCTTGAGCAGCTTCGCCGCGATCGGGACATAGAACGGCTTCACGCACACCGACGCGATGTGCTCTTCACGCGCGATCGCGCAGGCCTCGACGACGTGATGCTCGGTCTGGGTCGGCTTGAGCACGGCGTGATCGATCATCGCCGCGAGCTCCGGGACGGTGGGAAGGGTCATCCCCACCAGTATCCGCCTCTATGCTCAGATCGTGCCCGGCTCGTTCCGCATCGGCAGCCTGTTCGGCATCGAGATCCGCCTGCACATCTCGTGGCTGGTCATTTTCGCGCTCGTGTTCTTCACCCTCTGGCAGGGCGAGTACCGCACCAGCTACCCGTTCTGGTCCCAGGAGAAGCGCCTCCTCGTCTCCGTGATCACGGCGCTCCTGTTCTTCGGCTCGATCATCGCCCACGAGCTCTCGCATTCGCTGGTCGCCCGCCACTTCGACATGAAGGTCTCATCCATCACGCTTTTCCTGCTTGGCGGTGTCGCGAACCTGCGCCAGGAGCCGCCGACCGCGAAAGCCGAATTCTTCATGGCCTCCGCCGGTCCCGCGATGAGCCTCCTCATCGGCCTCATCGGCCTCGCGATCTCCAACTTCATCGATCTCGCCCAGACGCCGTCGCTCCAGGTGGTCGTGGCGGTCGCGGCGTATCTCGGCTACATCAACCTGGCACTCGCGGCCTTCAACATGATCCCCGGGTTCCCGCTCGATGGAGGCCGGGTGCTCCGGTCCGCGATCTGGGCAGTGCGTCATGACCGCTCGAAAGCGACACCCATCGCCGCTCGGGGCGGCCAGCTCGTCGCGGGACTCTTCGTGCTCTGGGGGGTCGTGCAGTTCCAGGAGGGCGGCAACGCCCTGTGGTTCTGGCCGTTCCTGCTCGCGTACTTCCTGTACAACGCCGCGACCCAGTCGCTAAATCAGGAGCGCGTCGGGACCCTCGCCGCGGGGATGCGCGTCGGACCGCTCATGAACACCGCGTTCACGGCCGCGGATCCGCGCAGCACGGTCGCGAACGTGGTCCGCGACCTCATGCTGCCGCGCCACCTGCGCGCGGTTCCGGTCGTGAACGGGCACGACTTCCTCGGTCTCGTGACGACCGACGACGTCCGCAAGATCGACCATGAGCGCTGGGCCGACACGCCGGTGGATCAGGTGATGCTGCCGGCGGCCGGTCTCGTGAAGCTCGCCCCCGAGGACGACCTCATGCAAGCCCTCGAGCGCTTCACCGATTCCGCCGTGCTTCCGGTCGTTCGCGACGGTCGCCTCGTCGGCCTTCTGGATCGCGAGGCGGTCGCGAACTACATCCGCATGCGTGACCTCTACACCCAATCACAGGGCGCCCGCTAGCAGGTTAGGTCCCGGCGAGACGCTCCACGATCGGCGCGAAGTCATCGATGCCGTTGCCGACCATGATGTTGCTGATCCCGAGCTCAGCGCGGAGGCGCGTGAACTTCTCAACGAGCTGATCCACCGTCCCGATGAACACGTGCGGCGAATCGAGGAGCTCGTCGACGGTGAGTGCGACGGGCGCGTTCTTGTTCAGTCGCTCGAGGAGCTCGCCAGCCGCCTTCTTCGGGTCATCGGTGACCGACGCCGGCCGGAAGGACGGGTACGTGTTGAGCTCGATCTCGTCGAACCGCGCGCCCGCAGCATCGCGCACCCAACCGACCTTCTCGCGTGTCGCCTCGAACGTGCAGCTGTCGAACGCGCCGCCACCGCTCACACCGATCCTCGGCGCGAAACCGACGATCTGGGCCTCGCGGGCGGCGAGCCGCAGCACCCGTTTGCCGCCGCCACCGATGAGGATCGGCGGGTGTGGCTGCTGCACCGGCCGCGGCCGGCCCTCCATCTCCGTGATCGTGTAGCTCGCCCCGGTGTGGGTCAGCTTCTCGCCGGCGAAGAGGCCTTTCAGGATCGTGATCGATTCCTCAAGGCGGCCGACACGTACGGGGACGGCGTCGAACGGGATGCCGCTCGCCTTGTACTCCGGCAGGTTCCACCCCGCGCCGATGCCGATCTCAAGTCGGCCTTCGCTCAACACGTCAAGCGTCGCGAGCTCGTGATGCAGCACGGCCGGATGCCGAAGGTCGTTGTTCAGCACGAACATGCCGATCCGCAGCCGCTCGGTGACCGCGGCGATCGTCGCGAGCGCGGGCATCGGCGCGAGCACGTCGAGCAGGTGATCGGAGAGGACGTAGGTGCTGTAGCCGATCGACTCGGCCTTCCGGGCACGCTCGGCGAGCGCCTTCGCGCTCTGCGGGCCACCGCCGCCGACGCTGAACCGGAAGGGGCGCTTCACCACTAGCTCACGTGGTCCTGCGCGAGCCACGCGCGGAGCGCAACGCGCGCTTCCTCTTCGCGATCAGGCCGGTCATTCTCGTGGAACCACGCGATCGAGGTGATCGGAACGTAGAGGTCGTAGAGCTCGGCCCGCGCGCGGACGTCCGGTCCGTACGGCTCGAGGGTCCCGTATGCCGCGTTGAACGGCGCGGCCATGGCCGGCCACAGCGCGAAGGTCCGGGCACGCAGTCGCGCGAGATCGATGAGCGGGTCACGTCCGCGGGCCCGCTCGAAGTCGACGACCCCGACGAATTGCCAACCTTCGTCACGGCGCTCGAGGATGAGGTTCTCCGGTGATGGATCGTCGTGGCTGAGGCGGCGGGGCACATCGTCGAGCGCGCCGCGCCGCTGCTCGTAATACGCGACCACCCGATCGACGTCCTTCTTCTGGAGGGCATCCAGGACGACGCACTCGGCGACGCGCGTCCGGAACCGGTCGTCGAACTCGGTGGCCCACGAAGTCGGCGTATCGATGTAGTCGATCTGATGCAGCGCGCGGAACGCAGCTGCCAGACTGGTGCCGACCCGGTGCTGGTCGGTGAACGAGAGGCCGGATCCGATGCTCGCCCCATCCTGCCCCGGCAGGAAGTCCTGGATGATGAAGGGGACCTCGAGGGTCTCCTTGTCCATGTCGTACCAGCGGAGGGCGGGGTAGGGGACCCCGTGCTCCTTCAGCATTCCGGCGATGTGGATGTACCGGCGCATGCGACCCGGATGGCGCTGGCGATTGGCCTTGAAGAGGTACTGACAGCCGTCGCGGGCCTTGAGCACGTACCCGTGGTGATCGTGGCAGCGGGGCCATCGCGAGACCGTGGCGTCGGCGAGCGCCCCGTCGGAGATGCGCGCCGCGGCCCGGGCCACGTCGTCCTCTGTGGGCGGGACGGTCATCGCGGTGATCATCGCGGCGACCATACGCCGCCGATCGTGAGGGTGCTTTTCAGATACCGGCGAGCGCGACGGCGATCGCCGCAGCCACCCGGGCGTTGTTCCGCAGCAGCGCGATGTTGGCGGTGAGCGTGCGGCCGGACGATGCCTCGCCGAGCCGCGCGAGCAGGAACGGCGTCACCGCGGCCCCGTGGACGCCGGCCGAATCGGCGGCAGCGAGCGCGTCATCGATCTCGTGCTCGATCTGCGCGTGCGGCATCGCGTCCGCTTCCGGGATCGGGACGCAGATGACCATCCCCGCTCCGCGGTCCAGCTGGATGCGCGCCATCCGAGCGGCGTTCTCGGGATCATCGACCCGATGTGGGAGCTGCAGGCCGCTCGAGCGGACGTAGAACGCGGGCAGCTCGCTCGTGCCGTACCCGATCACGGGCACGCCGAGCGTCTCGAGGACCTCCAGCGTCTTCGCGAGGTCGAGCACCAGCTTCGCGCCCGCGCAAACGACGACGATCGGGTGATCCGCGAGCGCCCGTAGGTCCGCCGAGATGTCCATCGTCCGTTCGGCGCCACGGTGCACGCCGCCGATCCCACCGGTCGCGAAGACCTCGATGCCCGCCGCAGCCGCGATCTCGGCGGTCGTTGCCACCGTCGTCGCGCCGAGCGCAGCACCGCCGCGCGCGAGAAAGGGGGCGAGGTCGCGGGTCGAGATCTTCGCGACGCCATCCTCGTCCGCCAGACGTTGGATCAGCGCATCGCCGGCGCCGATGATCGCGTGACCGTCGGCGAGGCAGATCGTCGCCGGCATGCCACCCGCACCGCGCACGTCCTCCTGCAGCTGGCGAGCGGTCTCGAGATTCGTGGGGCGGGGCAGACCGTGGGCGATGACCGTCGACTCGAGCGCCACGACGCCGCGCCGCGCGTCGATCGCTTCGCGAACGCCCGGACCGAACGCGAGGTTCATGTGGGTTTGCGGTGCCCCGACTCTCCGGTCTCGCCGGCGAGCAGGTCGATCGCATGTGCGAGCACCGGAATGAGGATGGCCATCGATTCCGTCACCGCCTTCGGCGATCCCGGCAGATTCACGACGAGCGCCGGACCGATCGTACCCGCGACGCCGCGGGAGAGCATCCCATGCGGGGTCTTCGTGAGCGAGTGGGCGCGGAGCGCCTCGGCGATGCCGGGAACTTCACGATCGATGACCCGCCGAGTGGCCTCCGGGGTCATGTCATTCGGTGACAGTCCGGTGCCCCCGGACGTGATGATGACGTTCGCCTTCTGCGAAGCCTCGCGGATCGCGTTCCCCACCGGCGTGATGCCGTCGAGGACCACGGCCGTGTGTACGACCGGGATGCCGGCGGCCTCGAGCGCCGCCTTCACCGCGGGCCCGCTCTCATCCACGCGCTTGCCCGCGGCGCCCTTCGTGCTGACCGTGATGACCGCGGCCTTGAGGGGTGTCACTCTGCGGTGTAGGTGCCGGTCTTGCCGCCGCTCTTCTCCACCAACCGGATGTCGGTGAGCCGCGCGCCTCGTTCGACCGACTTCAGCATGTCGTAGAGCGTCAAGCCGGCGACCGCGACCGCGGTGAGCGCCTCCATCTCGACGCCGGTCGGTCCGGTGGTCGCGGCAAGCGCCTGGATCGCAAGGCCGTCCTCATGGATCTCGATATCCACCGCCAGGTGGGTGAGCGGCAGCGGGT
>JANXXG010000062.1 GCA_025350745.1 Chloroflexota bacterium
CTCGTCCTACGAGGAGCGGGGAGAGGTCTTCCGAGCGGCGGCGCGAGAGCTCACCGGAGCCAGGGTTTGAGGCTGCGACTCCCGACGCGGACGAGCTACGACCTCATGCTCGTCTCGGTCGTGCTGGGCCTGCTCGGCATCGGGCTCGCGATGGTCTACAGCGCGAGCGGCATCAAGGCGCTCGATGCGGTCGACGATCCGCGCTATTACCTGATCCAGCAGTCGGCATGGGTCGCCATCGGCCTCGTCTCGATGTTCGTCGTTGCGCACGTCGACTACCACCGCTACCGCTCGTTCGCCCTGCCGGGCCTCATCGTCGCGATCGTGCTGCTGGTCGCCGTGCTCGTCCCGGGCATCGGGACGCGCGTGGGTGGAGCGTCCCGCTGGCTGCGGGTCTCGTCGTTCGCCGGCCTGCAGCCCGCCGAGCTCGCGAAGCTCGCCCTGGTGCTGTACCTCGCGTTCTGGCTCGGCCGGGATCGCGAGCCCGACGCAACGATCGGCCGGTGGTCCGTGACCCTCCCGTTCGTCCTCATCGCCGGCATCGTCGCGGGCCTCGTCGTCGCCGAGCCTGATCTCGGGACGGCCATCGTCCTCGCGGCGCTCGCTCTCGGGATGTACTTCGTGGCCGGGGCCCGCCTGGTCGAGTTCGCCGGTCTGGGCATGCTCGCGACGGTGCTGGTCGCAGCGGTGGCCGTGGTCCAGCCCTACCGCCTGCAGCGGATCCTCACGTTCCTCGATCCATGGAGCGATCCCCGCGGCGCGGGCTTCCAGACGATCCAATCGATCTACGGCCTGGCGCTCGGCGGCCCCTTCGGCGAGGGCCTTGGGGTCGGGAAGGAGAAGTTCGGGTTCCTGCCGGCTCCGTACACCGACTCGATCTTCGCCGTCCTTGGCGACGAGCTCGGGCTGCTCGGCACGCTCACGGTCGTCGTGCTGTTCCTGGTCGTCGGCTTCAAAGGCATCCGGATCGCGCTCTCCGCTCCGGACGCCACAGGCTCGCTCCTCGCGACCGGGATCACCGTGTGGCTGGTGTTCCAGGCCTGGGTGAACATGGCCGTCGTCGCGTCGCTCGTCCCGATGACCGGCATCACGCTGCCGTTCATTTCCTACGGTGGCTCCTCGATATGCGTCGGCCTCGTGGGCGTCGGTATCCTGCTGAACGTTGGACACCAAGCGGTCTCCCGAGCGGACGGTCGCGCGTCGGTGCAAGGTGCTGCTCGTAGGCGGCGGGACCGCGGGACACGTGAGCCCGCTCCTCGCCGTGGCCGCGGCGTTGCTCGAGCTACAGCCCGTCGACCTGCGGTTCATCGGTGGCCGTCGCGGTCTCGAGAGTGACCTCGCCGCTGTGGCCGGCATCCGCTTCCACGCGGTACCGCTCCCGTCGCTTCGCGATCCGGATTCGAAGCTCGCGCTCATCACGCACCTTCTGCTGCTGCCGATCGCGACGATCGACGCGCTCACGCAGCTGATGCGCTGGCGGCCCGGCGTCGCCGTCACGAGCGGAAGCTTCAGCTCTCTACCGGTGCTCTTCGCGGCGCGAGTGCTGCGCATCCCCATCTATCTCTGGGTCGGCGACGCGATCCCGGGCCGCGCGCTGCGCGCGGTCGCCGCATGGTCGTCGGGTATCGGCCTCACCTTCGAGCCGGCGCTTCGGGCCCTGCCCGGTGGCCGGGCGACCGTGACCGGGAATCCGGTCCGTCAGTCCCTGCTCCGGTGGACGAAGGCCGACGGCCGTCGCGCCCTCGGCCTTGCCCCCGACGTGCCGGTCGTCCTGATCACCGGCGGCAGCCAGGGGTCCGAGAAGATCAACAGCGCGACCGGGAGCGCGCTGTCACGGCTGGTGCGCCGCGGGGCGATCGTGCATCACACCGGTCCGGCCGGCCTCCCGAAGGCTCTTGCCCAGCGGGCCCTGCTCCCGGAGGCCGATCGCGGTCGCTATCAGCCCCACGGATACCTGCGCGATGAGATGGGCGCGGCCCTCGCGTCCGCGGATCTGGTCGTCGGCCGCGCGGGCTCGTCGTCGATCGCCGAGCCGCTCGCCTTCGGCGTCCCGCTCGTCCTCATTCCGTTCGGCGCCGCGATGAACGCCCACCAGTCCGCGAACGCGCGAGCCGCGGCGGACCTCGGCGCGGCGGTCATCCTGCCCGAAAGCGACCTGGACGGCGACCGCCTCTCGGCCGTCGTGAGCGGGCTCCTGGACGACCCCGCGCGGCTTGCCCGGATGGCCGCGAACGCGAAGGCCGCCGGGCGGCCGGAGGCGGCGGGCGTCATCGCGCGTGCGGTCCTGGCGCTCGCTGGCTGCGCCTAGGTGCGCATTCACGTCGTTGGCATCGGCGGCGCCGGCAT
>JANXXG010000071.1 GCA_025350745.1 Chloroflexota bacterium
CTCGCGATCGCGCACGATCGCGCGCGCGCCTCGACCCGATCGCAAGCCGCGATCCTCAGAGCGCTCGATCTCGTCGCCCCAGCGGCCGGCGGTGAGTCATCGTTCGGGGCTTCGCTTGAAGCGATCGCGCAGATCGGGGTCGAGGCGGCATCGGTCGCAACGTGCGCAATCTATGTTTCAGACCGCTCGTTGCTCGATCTCCGGCTTGCGGCCATCGCTCCAGCCGGCGCGCACATGCCGCAGCGCTGGTCGGGAGTCGCTCCTGCCGGCGTCGGGATGTCGACGTTGCAGACAGATGCGACGGTCGGTTCCGAGCGGCTTGGCGCGATCGTCATGACCGACGACCACGTCCGCACATTCACCGCGGACGATGAGGCCCTCGTGCACCGCCTCGCGCAGGTCGTCGCGATCGCGATACGCCAGCGCCGGATGTTGGAGTCCTCCGTCGAACGCGTTCGGTCGGAGGATCTGCTCTGGGAGCTCGTCGGCGCACGAGCGGCTGATCCGTCGGCGATGCTCGCTCGCGCTCAACGGCTCGGCTGTGACGTTCGCGAGCCGCACGTGGTGGTAGCGGCGAGCGCGCCCTCGGGAGCCGACGTCGATCGGCTGCGAACCCTCATCCTCAATGCCGACAGGAGTGCGCTCGTCGACACCACGACGGATCGCGTCATCGCGATCGTGGGCGCGTCGGTCCCGTCCGCGCTGCCCTCGGGGGTCTGGTCGATCGGTGTGAGTCAACCCTGTCGGGATGCTGCGTCCTACCCCGCCGCATATCGGCAGGCTCGGGAGGCCCTGGAGCTCGGGTTGCGGCTCTTCGGGCGCGGGCGCATCGTGCGATTCGAGGATCTGGGCAGCTACCGCTTCGTGCCTGCCCTGATCCAGTACGGACTGACGACCGAGGTCGAGTATCAGCAAGTCAGTCGCCTTCCCGATGACCTGCTGCAGACCCTCGAGGCGTACCTCGACAGCGGCGGCAACACCGCGCAGGCCGCGAAGCAGCTCTTCCTCCATCGGAACACCTTGCGCCAACGGCTCGAGCGGATCACCACCCTTCTCGACCTCGATCTCTCCGCGCCGAGCCGCTGGCTCTCTCTTCAGCTCGCGATCAAGACCGCTCGCATGTCCCGCCTCTCCGGAAAACCGGTCCCAGGCGCAGTCTAACAGCGCCCGCGCCGATGCGGGCGTTCGGCGGACGATCCGACCGGACCTGGCTCACGCTCCTTCTGCTCTTCACCCTGACGTCCCTTGTCGAGCCCATCGGGATGAGCCAGATCATCGCGCTGATGCCCCAGTATCTGGTGCGGCTCGGGATCGCGAGCGGTGATGTCCCGCATTGGGTCGGACTCTTCACGCCACTCATCTTCCTGTCGGGGTTGCCGCTCGTCCCGCTGTGGGGAGTGTGGGCCGACAAGTACAGCCGGAAGGCGGTGATCGTCCGCAGCTCGCTGGTCGAGACCGTTGTGCTCGCGGGGGTCGCCGCGAGCGGGGTCCCGTGGCAGCTCGCGGCGAGCCTCCTCCTGATCGGACTCTCGCTCGGGAACACCGGCGTGATGCTCTCCGCCCTTCGCGACGCGACTCCCCCACAGCGGGTCGGACTCGCGATCGCCACGGTCGGTGCGGCCGGTCCGGTCGGCTTCGCCATCGGGCCGGTGCTCGCCGCGTTCCTCGTGGATGGGCTCGGCGTGTCGCTCGCGGGTGTCTTCGCCGTCTCGGGTGCCCTGATGTTGCTGGTAACGATCACCCTCGTCCTCGCGATGCCGGACGTACGGCCCGCCATCGTGCCGACCGGGCGCGTGATCGCGCTCGCGTACGGCGCGCTCCGCGACGTTGTCGCGGATCGGTCGACGCGGAGTCTCTTTGCCCTCTTCGGCATCGTGCTCCTCGCCGGTCAGATGGCCAGCGTCTACCTGCCGCTTCTGGTCGATCACGTCAACGGCGGGGGCATCGGGCTCGTCAGCGCCATCGGCCTCGTCGTCGGCGGCGCCGCACTCGTGGGCGCCCTTGCCTCTCCGCTGGCCGGAGCGGTCGGTGATCGCATCGGCTTCCGAGCGATGCTGGCGCTCGCCCTCGGCGGTGCCGGCCTTGCCCTGCTCGTGATGCCGACCGCGGGGTCCGTGGTCGTACTGGCGCTCATCGCGACCCTGTATGCGCTCTGCAACACCTCGGCCCGGGCGATGCTCTTCGCGCTGCTCGCCGTGGAGATACCGGCGGATCGCCGGACCACGACGCTCAATCTCGTCTTCCTGCCGCTCTACCTCGCCGGCATCGCGGGTCCCGCGCTCGGCGCGCTGGTCGTGTCATTCGGGCTTTCCGCCGTCTACGTCACGGCCGCGATGCTCGTCCTCGGCTGCGCGGTCCAGGTGGGCCGGACCGCCCGCAGGCCAGGCGCCGCGATCGTCTAACCGGAGACGCTCCCGTCCACGACCGCGAGGCGACCGGCCACCCACACCCGCTCGACGCGTCGGAGCGCAGCAAGATCGACCGACGGATCACCGCCGAGGAGGACGAGGTCAGCGCGCTTGCCTGACTCGATCGTGCCGATCAGGTCACCCTCTCCGAGGCCGATCGCACTGTCACGGGTGGCGGCGACGATCGCCTGCATCGCCGTCAGTCCGAGCTCCGACACCATGAGCTCGAGCTCGCGCGCGATCGGGTCCCAGGTGTCGGTGCCGGCGGCGAACCGCACGCCGGCCTGGTACATCCGGGCCCACGCGGCGGTGCGATCCTCGCGGACCGCTCGCATCTTCTTCTGGTCGGCTGACAGACTCGCGATGTCGTCGTAGCCCGGCCGGTACCACACGGACATCGTGGGGACGACGGTGATGCCCTGGGTCAGCATGTCGGCGATGACCGCGTCGATCACCTCAAGCGTTCCGTCCTCCCCCATCCACCCGATGTGTTCGATCGTGTCGACGCCGGCGGCGACCGCATTCTTGGTTCCGAGCGTGCCATTGCAATGCACGAGCACCCGGCGACCGAGCCGGTGGGCTTCCTCGGTCGCGACCGTGAGCTCGCTGGCCGAATATTGCGCCGACCCGACATTGGAGCCCGGCGTCCCCCCGCCGCCGGTGGCCGCGATCTTGATCGTGTCCGCGTCGTCCTCGACATTCTGGCGGACCGCCTTGCGCAGCTCGGTGGCATCATCCGCGCGTAATCCGTGTTTCCATCCGTGGCCCGCCGATGTGGTGATGATCCGCCCGGCGCTGATGATCCGCGGACCGGTCAGCAGGCCGGATGCGATGGCATCCCTGATCGTCTGGCTCAGCCGTTCGGTCGAGCCCGCGTCGCGAAGCGTGGTGACCCCTCCGGCGATCGCGAGCCGCGCATTCTGGGCCGCCTTCAGCAGGGCAACGTCGTCGGGCAGCTCCGCCGTCCCGCGTGCGCCACCGCGGAGGTGCGCATGCATGTTGACGAATCCAGGAAGCAGGGTGCTTCCCGAAGCGTCGAACGTCTCGGCCCCTTCGGTCTGCAGCGAGCCCCGCGGACCGACCGCGGCGATGCGGTCTCCGTCGACGAGCACATCGTGGGCCACGAGCGGGGCCACACCTGTCCCGTCGATGATCCGCGCGGCACGGATGAGCAGCTTCATGACACGTTCCTCCGGCGCTTGGGGTCGGGCCGTCTCGACGGCGCAGCGTGGCCCGCGAGCAGGCGCTCGACCTCCCTCGTGACGGTCGTGAGGCGCGCCTCCAGCTGATCGGCGAGCTGGATGCTCGCTGCCGTCGGACCGGCATCCGCGCTTGCGACCCGCGCCGCGAGGCCGGCGATCTTCGCGGTAAGCGTCGGTGGCGTGAACCGGGCTTCGGCGCGCCCGCCCTTCGGCTCGGTCAGCTTCGATTCCGTCTCCGCCAGCCGTGCGCCGATGGTCGACGATTCCTCCGCCTCGATCCGCGCTCTCGCATCCCGGATCGCGTTGACCGTCGTGTTCGCGATGCCGGTCATGTCTCGCAGCCGGATAAGGAGCGCAAGTTGGGCTTCGAGGTCGGCGCCGCTCGCCCCGCCGCGGGGATCGGCGCGGACCTCGAACGCGGCAGAACGCACCGTGCCGTCGACGTGGAGCCGGACCTCGTAGCGGCCCGGGATCACGTGCGGACCGGCCGCGGCCCGTTCGGCGCGGCTGTCAGCGGTCCCGCCGGCGACGGGCGTGGGGCCACGGTGCCTCAGACGCCAGACGAACCGATTGAGGCCCGCGGACCGCGGCGGTGCCGACTGCGGCGCGCCCTCCCGTCCGACGATCCGATCGACCTCGCGTCCCCGCAGGTCGTGAAAGCTCAAGGTGAGGTCTCCCCTCGGGCGCGTCGGCAGCCAGTAGCGGATGACCGCACCCTCGGGAGGGTTCCGGCCGGCTCCAAAGTACTGCTCGGCCTCTTCTCCCGGGCGCACCAGTGGTGCCCAGACCACCGTCGTGGCGCC
>JANXXG010000093.1 GCA_025350745.1 Chloroflexota bacterium
CCTCGCGGCGGTCCTGACCCTCACGTTCCTGGTGTACCCGGCGCACCGACGCTTCCTCAAGACCATCCACCCGGTGCTCGACCTCGTACCGGCGATCGGCTCTATCGCGATCGCCCTGTATGTCCTGCTCAACTTCGAGCAGGTCATCTACCGCGCCAACAGCCCCACGCAGACGGATTTCGTGTTCGGGATCATCGCGATCGCCGTTGTAATGGAGGCCGCGCGTCGCACGATCGGCTGGCACCTGCCGGTCCTCGGCGCGATCGCGATCGCCTACGCCTACTTCGCCGACTTCATGCCGGGACCGTTCCGCGGTCCACCGAAGAACCTCGACGACATCGTGGCGAACCAGTACCTCGGGACCGATGGGATGCTCGGTCAGCCCCTGCTCGTCGCCGCGACGTTCATCATCCTGTTCACGATCTACGGCGCGGTCCTCGACTACACCGGCGCCGGCAAGTTCTACGTGGACCTTGCGTTCGCGATGACCGGCCGCAAGCCGACCGGCGCGGCGCGCACGGTCACGGTCGCGTCGTTCCTGCTCGGGACGGTGTCGGGATCCGGCGTCGCGACCACGGTGACGCTCGGTTCGATCGCCTATCCGATGCTGAAAAAGGCAGGGCATGACCGGGAGTCGTCCGGTGCGATCCTGTCCGCGGGCGGCATCGGTGCGGTCATCTCACCGCCGGTGCTCGGACCGGCCGCTTTCATCATGGCCGAGATCCTTCGCATCAGCTACCTCGAGGTCGTGATCATGGCGATGATGCCCACGATCCTGTTCTACCTCGGCATCCTGCTCACGATCGAGATCGACGCCCGCAGGCTGAAGGCCCAGCCGATCGTCCTCGACGCCCCGGGCTTCTGGTGGCTCACGAAGCGCTACTGGTACCAGTACACGTCGTTGTTCGCGATCATCGGCTTCCTCCTGCTCGGCTTCAGCACCATCACCGCGATCTTCTGGTCGATCCTCCTGGCGATCGGCGTGTCATATGTCCGGAAAGAGACGTCCCTTACGTGGCCGAAGCTCGTCGCCGCGTTCGCGAGCGGAACGCGGCAGGTCCTCGCCATCGCGGCGACCACGGCCGTCGCGGGCATCGCCGTCGGCGTTCTGCTGCAGACGGGGCTCGGCCTGAAGATCTCGAGCCTCATCCTCGATCTCGGCCAGCACAATCTCGTGCTCACGCTCGTCGTCGCGGGCATCGTCCTCTGGGTGCTCGGCCTGTCACTACCGATCACGGCGACCTACCTGGTCGCGGTGCCAACGGTCATTCCGGCGCTGGTGCTGCTTGGCGTTCCCCCGCCGGCTGCGCACATGTTCGTCTTCTACTACGCCGTGCTGAGTGAGGTCTCGCCGCCGGTGGCGCTGTCGCCGTTCGCAGCCGCGGCCATCACCGGCGGCAACCCCTACAAGACGATGATGCTCACCTGGAAGTACGCGTTGCCGTGCTTCCTCGTGCCGTTCATGTTCACCCAGCCCGGGGGCATCGCGATCCTCTGGCGCGATACGAGCATCATTGAAGCCGCCGTCGCGTCGATCTCGGCGATCGCGGGCATCATCGCCATCGTGTCGGGGGTCGGCGGCTACCTGTTGAAGCCGACGACGATCATCGAGCGGGTCGCGCTCGTCGTGGCGGGTCTGCTCCTACTCGCGCCCGGCGCGCTCGCAGACGTCGCCGGGCTCGCGATCTTCCTGCTCGCTCTCGCGTCGCAGCGATTCCTCGCGCGGCCTGTGGCTCGAGCGCAAGCCGCCTGAAGGCGGACTAGCGGCTGGAGGCGATGGCCTGGCGGAGGACGCGGGCGATGCGGGGGGAGAGCGAACCGAGCACGATGCGGTCGCGGTCGCAGCGGCTGCACCGGCAGTACACGGACTTCGCGGAGTGGGAGGCGATCATGTTGTCCATGAGCTCACCACCAGGCAAGCGGTGTGCCAACGAGTGACCCGGCTAGAGGGCCCGGGCGACCGCAAAGACGATGCCGCCGACCATTGCCACGGCCGCGACAAGGGCGGCGTCCCGTTTGGCGATCAGGATCGCCGCCGCACCTGCGCCCGCGATGACCGCGGTTAACGGATCGGTAACGGCGGCGGGGGCCAGGGTGAGCGCGATGGAGAGGATGACAGCGACGACCGCCGCCGTCACGCCGGCGATGGCGTCGCGCACGACCGGGCGCTCGAGCGCGGGTTCGATCCATCGCGCGAACACGAGGACGAGCACGAACGACGGGAGGAATACCGCCACGGTCGCGACGATCGCGCCCGGCACACCCGCCGCCAGGTAACCCGCGAACGTCGCGAACAACATGAACGGACCTGGGGTCGCGACGCTGAGGGCGACTCCGTCGAGCAGCTGCGACGTCGTGAGCCAGCCGTGCTCCTCGACGGCACCGCGCTGCAGGAACGCGATCGAGCCGTACGCTCCGCCGAAGCTGAAGAGCCCCGTCTTCAGGAACACCCACGCGAGATCGAGCCACCCCGACGGCGTCAGTGCAAGGAGCGGCACGACCCCGATCGCCGCCGGGATGCGAACGAGCCGCCGCGATGCGACGTTCGCGATCGCCGCGAGTGCCATGATCGCGATCAGGTCGAGTTCGGCGAAACGAACGAGGATGAACGCACCGAGAGCGATCGCGACGAGCCGAGCGTCCCGGAGGCCACCGCGGCCGACCTTGACGAGGCCGGCGGCGATGATCCCAAGGACCGCGGGCTTGAGGATGTACAGCGCGTCGTTGACCGCCGGGAGCGATCCGTACGCGACGTAGCCCCACGCGAGAAGGGTGATGATGACGGCGCCAGGCAGAACGAACGCGACGCCGGCGATGATCCCGCCGGGGATGCGTGCGGTGAGGTACCCGACGTAGATCGCAAGCTGCAGCGCCTCCGGACCGGGGAGAACGTGGCAAACGCTCATGATCCGAAGAAAGCGGTCACGGTCGAGCCATCGCCGGCGCTCGACGATGCCTTGGAACAGCATCGTGATCTGCGCGACCGGCCCCCCGACATTCACGAAGCCGAGACCAACGAAGTAGCGGTACACCTCAGCGCGGCTCGGCGCGCGCTCGGGGTCCACGGGCGAGATGCTATCGAACGCGAGTACCTACATGGGCCGTCCCGGCGAGGAGCTCAAGCCGGGTCCCGACTTCGTCCTGTCGGTACTGTCCGGGTGATCGTCACGCTCCTTCGGTAGGAGCGGCCGGGCTCAGTCGGGCTTCAGCTGGTCCGCGTAGTACGTGCGGACCTTCTTCACCTTGGGCAGAGCGTTGGACAAGATGTAGGGCTGCCCGGGATTCCGGGCCGCGTAATTCTGGTGATAGGTCTCTGCCTCGAAGAATCGGTCGAGCGGGACCACCTCGGTCACGATCGGCTTGTCGAACACCTTCGCGGCGTCGAGCTGCGCGATGTAGGCGGTCGCGACGGCCTTCTGTGCGTCGTCGGCGTAGAAGATCGCTGACCGGTACTGGCGCCCGACATCGTGGCCCTGGCGATCGCGGGTCGTCGGGTCGTGGGCGATCGAAAAGAACACCTTGAGGAGCTTGCCGTACGTCAGCTTCTTCGGGTCGTATCGCACCTCGACGGCCTCGGCGTGGTCGGTGCGGCCGGAGCAGACGGTGTCGTAGTTCGCGGTCTCAGCCGTGCCGCCCGCGTAGCCGGACTGCACCGACCGCACGCCATCGAGCTGGAGATACACGGCCTCGACGCACCAGAAACAGCCGCCGGCGAGGACGGCGATCGTCTCGCCGCCCTCATCCGCCGCCGCGTCCTTCGCCGGATCCGGGAACTGTTCGGGTGAGACCACTGTCCTCACCCTACTACGGCGCTACTTGCCGTCGGTGAGCCCGATGACGTTGCCGTCCGGATCGCTGAACAGGCCGATGGTCGTCGTCGGGCCGACCTTCGTGGCCGGGAAGACGACCGTGCCGCCCGCCTTGGTGGCCTTCGCGAGCACCGCGGTGATGTCGGGCACGACGATGTACATCGTCACGAACGGCGCTGGACCGCGTAGCGGCCCGATACCGCCGCCGATGCCCTTGCCCCCGGCGTCGGTGTCGACGAAGGTGTAGTTGTTCTCCGGCATGTAGTTCATCTTCCAGCCAAGGACATCCGTGTAGAACTGCCGGGCCTTCGCCGGGTCCGTCGTGTTGATCTCGAAGTTGGTCACTGGTGCGCCCATGTCGTTCCTCTTTCTATCGCGCGTCACGTGCGGTGCGCTCAGCCGGCGTTGGTCTCAGGCAGCTCCCTTCCTTCCGCGATCGCGGTGAGGCGTGGCAGGAAGTAGTCCCAGCCCTCCGTGTGGCTTCCCCGCTCCGAGGCAGGGAGGCCGCGATGGACGAGCCGGAGCCGCGTGCCGTTCCCCTTCGGCTCCAGGTCGATCTCGACCGTGGATCCGCCTGGACCGACGACGGCCCCGGGCGAATCCCAGCCCCAGGTGAACACCACCCGCCGGTTCGGCACGACCTCGAGGTACTCACCGAGGGCCCGGCCGCCGTCGGCGAAGCCGACATCGAACGCGCCACCCCGGCGCGGATCGAGCCTCGCGGTCTTGCCCTTCCACCGCACGTACTGCTCCGGATCCGTGATGAGGGTGAACACCGTCTCCGGCGACGCGGCGATGTCGATCACCCGTTCAATGACGTCGGGGTCGATGCCCATGGCTTCCCTTCTCGCGCTCCGCGCGCTCGGCGGCGACCTTCAGTGTCGCGAGCTCGTCGTCCCAGAATGCGCCGAGGTATGCCCGAAGCTCCTGCAGCGCGCCACGCCGGGCGCGATAGATGCTCCGGCGGCCCTCGCGACGAAGAGTGACCAGACCGGCGTCCTCGAGCACCCGCAGGTGCTGCGAGATCGCCGGCCGAGTGATGTCAAAGTGCCCGGCGATCTCCCCGACCGACCGTTCTTCGTGCCATACCAGGCGCAGGATCGCTCTCCGTCGCGGCTCCGCGATCGCCCGCAGGGCGTCGTCCATACGGATTAGGTTAGTCATAACTTACCTAATCTGTCAACCGGCAACGGACGTACGGTGGTGGCGTGGACAACGCGCGTTACCCGATCGTCCCGCGGCCGTGCTCGCTCGTCCAGCGGGACGGCGCGTTCGTCCCGAAGCCGGGGCTGCGTGTTTCCGTCTTGACGGACGACGCCGCGGTGTTGCGGCTCGGCAAGCGCCTCGCCGAGCACCTGCACGAGCTCACGGCGCTCGATGTCGAGACCGCTGTAGGCGGAGCCGTCACCCTGGACCTGCGATCGGATGCGCCAGACGGGGTCGAGGCCTATCGGCTCGATATCACCGCCGAGCGGATCGAGGTGACCGCCCGCGACAGGCGCGGGCTCTTCTACGGCGTTCAGACGCTGCGCCAGCTCGTGGCTGCCTCGCCGGACGCGGTACCCGCCGTTCTGATCGAGGACTCGCCGCGTTTCCGATATCGGGGTCTGCACCTCGATGTCGGGCGGCACTTCTTCCCCATCGCCTTCATCAAGCGGTACATCGATCTCCTTGCGACGTTCAAGCTCAACACGTTCCACTGGCACCTCACCGAGGACCAGGGCTGGCGCCTTGAGATCAAGAAGTACCCGCGGCTCACCGAGATCGGAGCATGGCGCAGCGAGACGATCGTCGGGCACGCGCGCCGGGGCCCGAAGGGCTACGACGGCACGCCCCACGGCGGCTTCTAAACCCAGGACCAGGCGCGAGAGGTCGTGGCCTATGCGATGGAGCGGGGCGTCACCGTCCTTCCCGAGATCGAGATGCCCGGCCACAGCCTCGCGGCCCTCGCCTCCTATCCGGAGTACGCGAACGTGCCCGGCCCGTTCGAGGTGCGCACGACCTGGGGCATCTCAGAGGAGGTGTTCTCGCCCAGTGAAGCGACGTTCGTCTTCCTTGAGGACGTCCTTCGGGAGGTCATGGACATGTTCCCGAGCGAATACATCCACATCGGCGGGGACGAAGCGCCGAAGAAGCGCTGGCAGGAGAGCGCGCTGGCCCAGGAGATCATCGACCGCGAGAAGCTCGCCGGTGAGGACGGTCTTCAGAGCTGGTTCATCCGGCGCATCGAGCGCTTCCTGAACGCCAACGGGCGGCGCCTCATCGGATGGGATGAGATCCTCGAGGGCGGCCTGGCACCGAACGCGACCGTCATGTCCTGGCGCGGCACCGCGGGAGGCATCGCCGCGGCGCGGCAGGGTCACGACGTCGTGATGTCACCGCAGGCGGATCTCTACTTCGATCACTACCAGGCCGACCCAGAGGGCGAGCCGCTCGGGATCGGCGGCTCGACGCCCATCGAGGACACCTACGGGTACGAGCCGGTCTCGGCTGAGCTCACCGAGGCCGAAGCGGCCCACATCCTCGGGCCGCAGGGCTGTGTGTGGACCGAATACATGGCCACCACCGAGCAGGTCGAGTAGATGGCCTATCCGCGGGTGCTCGCGCTCGCGGAGATCGCGTGGTCACCTCGCGAGGCGCGGGACTGGGCCTCCTTCAGCGCGCGGCTGCCCTGGGCGTTGCGGTTCCTGGACATCTTGGGCGTGCACTACCGCAAGCCGTGAGCGGCGGCGGGGTCGGCGCTAGGTCGCGAGCCCGATGTCGAATGTCGCCGCGTACCCCTCGCCGCTCCTGATGGGCGCGAGGGTGAGCTTGGCCCCGCTCTGCTGGAAGATCCCGTCACCGCTGTTGCGCAGTCGGCCCGCCCCGCCTCGTTGCGCATACGGGGCCACGGCGAAGATCTGATCGTTGAGGGTCTCGTCGAAGAAGAGCTGTGAAGTGAAGTCGGCGACCCGGCCGTTCGCGGCCGTTGCACGGATCTTGAAGTGGATGTGGACCGCGCGGCCCGGGTACCAGCCCGGCCACACCGTCGTGAACGCCGCCTTGCCATTCACGTCGGTCGTCTGGTAGCCGCGAAGGAACTTCGTCCGGTCGGTCACATCCGAGTACACGCCGAGCGCATCGCATTGCCACACGTCGACCGTCGCGCCCGCGAGCGCAGTGCACGACGAGCCGCTCACCCGGGAGACAAGGAACGTCAGGCCGAGCGGGACTCCCGGCTTCACGGCGTTCGTGGACGGCTCGGAACGAATGTCCGACCGGTCCAGCTTTTCGTCGACGAAGTACGGACCTTCGGTGAGCACGGGGCGCACGACACAGGTCGGGAGCGCCACTCCGCTCGCGATGGCCGTCGTAGCCGCCGGCGTGGTGGTCGGGCCCGCGGCCGCCGCCGCAGCCGTGAGTGACGGCGCGCCGACCGCCGCCGGCGCGCACGCCGCGAGCAGCGCCGAACCGCCGAGCAGGCTCAGGACCTCGCGGCGTTTCAGGATGCGCCCGATCGGCCGGTCGTCAAGGTCGGCGGCGAAGTGCGTCACTAGGTCTTCGGTCCGGTGGCGACAAGGTCAATGACGAGCTTGATCTCGTCGACCACGCTGAGGACGCGGCCCGGTGCGGCCG
>JANXXG010000097.1 GCA_025350745.1 Chloroflexota bacterium
ATCGCGCACGGGTAGTGCACGAAAACGCCCGATCGGATGGAATGACGAGCTTCGCGCACCTGTTCTTGACGTGATGACGATTGAGGCATTCCGCACCGCAAAGGACGACTTCTTTCGCGGCGGTCACGACTCCCCGCTCGATCACGAGCAGCGCCACGGATTTAGCGGACTCCGCTACTACCCGGAGGATCGAGCGGTCCGCCTCACCGTCGAGCTCGATGCGACCGAGGCGGGCCGCAGCGAAGAGATTGAGACGAGCAACGGATCCGCTGAGCCGATGATCCGGGCTGGCCAGCTCCGTTTCACCGTCGACGGACGATCCGTCCACCTCACGGCGTTTCGATCGCACGACGATGAAACGATGTTCATTCCCTTTCGCGATGCGACCGGCAAGACCACGCCCTAGATGAAGTTCCCGGTGGTCTTTGGCACTAACTCAGGCCGCCTTCCGGAGCGCGTCGAGCCAGGGCACCAGGTGCGCGAGGGCCGGAACGTGGTCGAAGCCGCGGTCGGTGAACGGGGTGCCGTCGTAGCGCTCAGCCGGCGTGCACCAGCCGATCTCGCCGTGCAGCCGGTGGTAGTTGTAGTAGCGGGCGAAGCGGTCGAGCGCCGCCTCGGCGTCGGCGATCGAGCGGAAGACCTCGCGGTCGAGGACCGCACTCTTGAGCGTCGCCCAGAACGACTCGATCGTGCCGTTGGTCCAGGGCGAATTCACCTGGGTCCTGATGTGCCGGATCTCCAGATCGCGCAGGGTCTTGCCGAACAGCGTCAGCGCTCCCGGCATCCAGACCACGAACGGAGTGCCGTTGTCGCTCATCAGATCCAGCGGCCTGCCGCACAGCTCGAAGCAGTCCCGGATCCACTCCAGGATCGGAGCCGCCTTCTGGTCCGTCTGGATGCGCAGCCCCAGGACGTAGCGCGAGTGGTCGTCGACCAGGCCCACCAGGTACGTCTTGAGGTACTTGCCGCGGGCGAGCTGAATGAAGAAGGGACCCTTGATATCGATGTGCCAGAGCGAATTGGGGCTCGATCGCTCGTAGCGAGGGCCGCGCTCGTGCGGCCCCGAGGGCCGCGCCGTGCCGAGGTCATCGAAAAGCCGCTCGATCCACCATTGCCCGACCTGGGCGATCTCCCGGCGGCGCAGCTCGGCCGAGAGGCGCTTGGCATTCCAGTACGTGTGCAGCCGCACCGCGATCACGACCTGCTCGAGCCAGGCCGGATGCTTGAAGGTACGCACCCGTGGGCCGTACGGCTCGGGCACGAGCGCGGCGAGTCCGCCGCGCACGTACGCAGCCTGCCAGCGAAAGAGGCTGCGCCGGCTGCCGCCGAGCGCGATCGCCGCGACCAGACCCTCCTCGCGCATCGTTCTGACCAGCCTGGCTCGCTCGCGAACGATGGCGAGGTCACGGCGAGGAATCTCCACCGGCGGCCGGCCACCGCGCGTGGCGAGAAACCGGAAGCCCGGACCTTCCTGATACGTATGCCGAAGCCAGCGACGGTTGGGGTCGCGGCGCTGTTCGAGGTCGCCATAGAGCTCATCCATGGCGCGAAGCGTGTCATCTCGTCAGCAGTGCCAAAGACCACCGGGAACTTCACCTAGCCCGCGGGACATTATGTGGAGGCCGAGCCGACCGCCGACGGGCGGTGGCTCCTGGACTTCAACCGCGCCTACAACCCGTACTGCGCATACAACGATGAGTGGCGTTGCCCACTTCCGCCCGCTGAGAACTGGCTCGACGTCGAGATCCGCGCGGGAGAGAAGCGGTTCCACTAGCGCCGTTCAACTTCGGTCGATCTTTCGACCAGGACAAATCACTCTCGTAAGGCAATTGGGTCTCACGTGCCCGGCAGCGAACGCGTGAGTGGAGACGGCCTGCTGCCCGCCTCATTGTTCTACTGGCCGCTTCGCTGATGCTGACTTTCGCGGAAGGCCTCTTCTCTGACGCGCGTTTCGGCGCGGAGCCGGTATCAATTCGTGCCTGGATAATTCGCTAGGCCGCTTCTCTTGACCGCATCCCTTTCAAGGAAGAGGTCATGGGTTCGAATCCCATCCGGGCTACAGACCGCGTCGCTGCCCGAATGCGGCGCGCGCGCGGTGTGGCTACCCTCGGGTCATGGCTGAGAACCTCGTCATCGCCGCCGGATCGGGAC
>JANXXG010000124.1 GCA_025350745.1 Chloroflexota bacterium
GCACGATCAGGTGGTCCGGTTCATCCCGCCGCTCAACATCGCCGAGGACGACCTCCGGAACGGGATCCGGGCTTTCGTCGAGGCCTGCCAGACCGCTCCGGTCGGCGCCCCCGCCTAGCATCCCCGCGTTTCGGGCGGCCCGCGCACCTCAGTCGAAAATCGTCCCCTCTCCGCTCTTGACACTGCCCGGGGCCGGAGTAACGTTCCCCCCCTGCGCCACTAGATGTTGTGTCCGCCGGCAGGCTGATCCATACATCTAGGGGGTACGGGAACCGCGTAGGAGGAAGGGTCATGTCGCACGCTCCAGCGCATGCCACCGCGCCACGAGGATCGCTCGTCCCTCTATTGCTTCCGCCGTCCGTCCACTTCATTCCGACCCCCACTACGAACTAGGAGCCCCTGAAAAATGGCTATTGCCGAGCTACCGCCGCAGTCCGCCCACCCCGATCGCGACCCCAATCCCGCCCAGAAGGCGCGGGGCCTTCGGTTCGAGCGCTACTTCACCCAGGACGGCGTCCACCCGTACGACGAGATCGTGTGGGAGCTGCGCGACGCAGTGATCCCGGGCGAGGGCGGCAACGTCTTCGAGCAGAAGGCGGTCGAGGTCCCGGCGTTCTGGTCGATGACCGCGACGAACGTGGTCGCCTCGAAGTACTTCCGCGGCAAGCTCGGCACGCCGGCACGCGAGACGAGCGTGCGCCAGATGGTGGACCGCGTCGTCGACACGATCACCCGGTGGGGCATCGAGAAGAGCTACTTCGCCGACGCCGCCGACGCCATCATTTTCACCGACGAGCTGAAGTACCTCATGGTCCACCAGCACGCGTCGTTCAACTCGCCGGTGTGGTTCAACATCGGCGTCCCCGGCGTCCCGCAGCAAAGCTCGGCATGCTTCATCGTGTCGGTCGACGACTCGATGAACTCGATCCTCGACTGGTTCAAGACCGAGGGCGTGATCTTCAAGGGCGGCTCGGGCTCCGGCGTCAACGTCTCGACGATCCGCTCGAGCCGAGAGCACCTCTCCGGGGGCGGCCTGGCGTCTGGTCCGGTGTCGTTCATGCGCGCCGCGGACTCGGTGGCCGGCTCGATCAAGTCGGGTGGCACGACACGGCGCGCGGCGAAGATGGTCGTCCTCAACACCGACCACCCGGACGTCCGCGAATTCATCTGGTGCAAGGCCAAGGAAGAGCAGAAGGCCTGGGCGCTTGGGGAACAGGGCTACGACATGGGCCTGAACGGCGAAGCGTGGCAGTCGATCCAGTTCCAGAACGCGAATAACTCGGTGCGCGCGAGTGACGACTTCATGCGCGCCGCCCTGTCGGATGAGGATTGGCAGCTCAAGGCGGTGAGCACCGGAGAGACGCTCGAGACGGTGAAGGCGCGTGAGCTGCTCCGTGAGATCAGCGAGGCAACGTGGGCCTGCGGCGACCCGGGGATGCAATTCGACACGACGATCAACGATTGGCACACCCGGCCAGTCAGCGGTCGGATCAATGCTTCTAATCCCTGTTCCGAATTCCTTAGCCTTGACGACACGGCCTGCAATCTCGCGAGCCTCAACCTCATGCGGTTCCGTCGCAGTGATGGTGAGTTCGATCCCGAGCGGTTCGCCCGCGCCGTCGACATCATCTTCACCGCGCAAGAGATCCTCGTCGGCTCAGGCGACTACCCGACCGCGAAGATCACGACCAACGCGCACGCGAACCGCGAGCTCGGGATCGGCTACGCCAACCTCGGCGCCGTCCTGATGGATCGCGGTTTGGCGTATGACTCGGACGAGGGCCGTGGCTATGCCGCCGCGATCACGGCGCTCATGACCGGCGAGGCGTACGCGCAGTCGGCCCGGATGGCCGGCGTCGTCGGGCCTTATGAGAACTACCCCTCGAACCAGGCCGGTCACGATCGCGTGATGGAGATGCATCGGCTGCACGCCTATCGGATCCGCGAAGAGATCGTGCCGGCGGACCTGCTCGGTGCGGCGCGCCAGGCGTGGGATGACGCCGTCGAGATCGGGAAGCGGAACGGCTACCGGAACGCGCAGGCCAGCGTGCTCGCGCCGACCGGAACGATCAGCTTCATGATGGATTGCGACACGACCGGCGTGGAGCCGGACATCGCGCTCGTGAAGTACAAGAAGCTCGTCGGCGGCGGAATGCTGAAGCTGGTCAACGGGACCGTGCCGTCAGCGCTCTCGAAGCTCGGCTACACCGAGTCGCAGGTCTCGGCGATCACTGCGTACATCGAGACGACCGGGACGATCGAGGGCGCGCCCGAGCTCGCCGACGGCCACCTGTCGATCTTCGACTGCGCCTTCAAGCCGCAGAACGGGACACGCTCGATCACCCACCTGGGCCACATCAAGATGATGGGCTCGGTCCAGCCGTTCATCTCCGGCGCGATCAGCAAGACCGTGAACCTCCCCGAGAACGCCACCGTCGAGGATGTCACCGACGCCTACGTCGAGGCCTGGAAGCACGGCGTGAAGGCGATCGCGATCTACCGCGATGGCAGCAAGAAGGTCCAGCCGCTCTCGACCGGCAAGGAAACCTCCAACACGAAGAAGGAGGCTGTGGCCGCGGTCGCCGAGACGATCCTCGTCGCACGTCCGCGCCGGCGCCTGAATGACACCCGCGCGTCGCTCACCCATAAGTTCACCATCGAGGGGCACGAGGGCTACATCACCGTCGGCCTCTTCGCGGACAACACCCCTGGCGAGATCTTCGTCACCATGGCGAAGGAAGGCTCGACGCTCTCGGGGATGATGGATGCGTTCGCGACGAGCATCTCACTCTCGCTCCAGTACGGCGTCCCGCTCGCCCACCTCGTCGAGAAGTTCGCCCACATGCGGTTCGAGCCGTCCGGCTGGACCGGTAACTCGGAGCTCGGTTTCGCCAAGTCGATCGTCGACTACGTGTTCCGCTGGATGGGCTATCGGTTCCTCTCCGAGGACGAGAAGCTCACCATCGGGCTCGTCCACACGAGCGAGATCGTGGATCCGGCTCCGCAGCTGGAGCTCATGAGCAAGGCTGTCTCGATGGCCACGCCGGACAGCGGTGTCCAGGAGACCGTCTGGACCGAGCCGGTCGTCGCACGCCCCGCGCCCCGGCGCATGAATTCGACACCCGACGCCCCGCCCTGTCCGCGCTGCGGCTGGCTGACCGTTCGGAACGGCACCTGCCACAAGTGCGAGAACTGTGGCGAGACCACGGGGTGCAGCTAGGCACCCCCTTCCACTAGTCAGGCCCTGGCCGGCCCGCCCGTCGGCCAGTACGCCTTTCGGCCCGGCGGTTCCTGCTCCCCTGGACCGCCGGGCCGTTCTCTTTTCATCAGCTCAACCGCCTCGGCTGCGCCTCGGGCGGCTTCGCTGAGTGCTCAGGGCTGGTGGGCGCTCCCTCGTCGGGCTAAGCCCTCCTCGGTCGCGTCTTCAAAGTGAAGTTCCTGTAACGGGCGCAGCCGTGCGCTCGCTGTCCTGGCTAGCGGTACGAACTATGCGATGTTGTGTGACATGGCAGTTGTCGCAAAGCGCGAACGGACGTTTGGTGGCGGCGCTCCTTCAGGACGCGTGATCGCGGCGATGCTTGCTCCGCTCGCCGTCGCGGTGTTCGCGCTCGCGCTGACCGAAGGGTTCGCCGACCGCGCGCTCCCGCGGGTGACGGTGGCCGGCGTCGACCTCGGGGGCGCATCCGCTTCCGAGATCCATGATCGGCTGGACCGGGCAATCGCGCGGCCGTGGGCCAGCGCGCCCGTGACGGCCGAGGCTCCTGACGGGACGTCCTGGACGACCACGAACGGCGCGATTGGGATCGCGCCCGACGTCGATCGGTCCGCAGCGGACGCACTCGCGTATGGCCACAACGGCACGGCGGCGCAGCGGCTCGTTGCCTGGGCCGGCGCGCTGAGCGGTCAGGCGACGGTGCCGTTCGGGATGCGGTCAACGAGCGCGTCCCTCGACAGCTGGATCGGCACGATCGCGGCGGCGCTCGATCGCGCCGCGGCTGACGGTGCGATCGCCGCGACCTCTCAGGGGATCGAGGTGCGGCCGGCGATCGTCGGGCAGCGCACGGACCGCGCAGCGCTCCGCGCATCGTTGCTCGAGTCCCGGAGCCTCGGTGAGCGCGCGGTCGGCGTGCCGCTCCACCTGACGTACCCGTCGGTCGATGCCAGCGGCCTCCGCGACGCGGCCCGCGCGAGGGCCGTGGTCACGGCACTCGAGGTACGCGCCGGCAGCCGTGTGGTCAGCGAGGACCCGGCGGGTCTGGCGACGCTTCTGGTCATCGAGCGGTCCGTTGCGGCACCCGGCGAGCTCGATGCGATCCCCGATGGTGCGACCGCGCCGGCGATCCGCTACATCTACCGCGTTCACCTCGATCAGACCCGTGTCGCCGCCTGGGCCGCGGGCGTCGCGAAGGTCCTCGACCACCCCGCAAAGAGCGCGTCGTATCTCGTCCAGCCCGACGGCTCGCTTGCCGTGGTCGCGGCGGTCGAGGGCGTGAAGATCGACCAGCCGCTCCTCATCGCCGACGCCATCGCGGAGCTCGTCCGGCCGGTCAGGGCGCCGCGCGTCTTCGAGCCGGCGTTCGTGCGCGACGTGCCGCTCTTCACGACCGAGCAGGCCACCGCGCTCGTGAGCCGGATGACACCGGTGGCGACGTTCACGACGACGTATCCGCCGAGCGCTTCGCGGCACGCGAACATCACGACTGGCGCGCTGCAGTTCAACGATCTCGTCATCGCCCCGGGCGAGACATTCTCGTTCTGGGACAAGCTCGGTCCGGTCACCGTCGAGCGCGGGTACGCGTACGCGGGCGCCATCATCAACAACAGGTCGGACGAGAATGTGATCGGTGGGGGTCTCTGCCAGGTGTCGACGACGCTCTTCAACGTCGTCGCGCGTGCGGGCTACGACGTGCTCGAGCGCCACGCGCACGGCTACTACATCGATCGCTACCCACTCGGCTTCGACGCGGCCGTCTTCGAGCCGGGTGTCGATTTCCGCTGGAGGAATGACACCCAGTACCCGGTGTTGATCAAGGCCTACCCGTACGACACCGCGCTCCGGTTCGACCTCATCAGCGTCCCGACCGGGCGGCGGGTGGTCGTCGGTGCGCCGTACCAATACAACCTCACGAATCCGGCACCGGACCAGCCGGCCGACCCTGCGTACCTGCCCGGTGGCGTCACCCAGGGCCGGGATGTCTCCCTCACCTGGACCGTCTGGGAAGGGGACCAGGTCATCCACGCCCAGACCTTCACCAGCCACTACGTGCCCGTGTGGGGCGGTCCGGCCCGGTAGGGAGCCCGTTCGGGGCGCCCCATTCTCTCCCGGGGTCGCCCGACCGGGTGGCGTATCGGACCGGCCAGCCGGGGCGTTAAGAGGCCTGATGAGCGGACACCGGCGGACCGAATTCACCGAGAACCTGGACGCCGTGGCCCGGGGCGTCCGGCGCCTCGAGGAGATCCGGGACCCCATCCTCCGGGAGGCGGTCGCCGCAGCGTTGCGGCTGCGCGAGCGGGAGCTCCGGCTCGACCCCGCGAGCCGCATCCGGATGCGGAACACCGTGCTCGCAGCGCTCGCGCCGGCGAGGCCGACCCTCGCCGACCGGGTCTATGCGGTGTTCGCGGTGCTCGGGAAGCCGGCGCCGATGCTCGTTCGGACGCTCGCGGTCGGCGTCCTCCTCTCCGGAATCGTGGGCGGCGCCACCGTTGCGAGCGCTGATTCGCTCCCGGATGACGTCCTCTACGGCCTGAAGCTCGCCGGCGAACAGCTCCGTCTCGCGGTCGCCGTGAGCCCGGAGGATCGGGCGAGCGTCGAGCTGTCCATCGCCGAGCACCGCCTGGACGAGGCCGAACGTCTCGCGACGGCGGGCCGGGAGGACGACGCGATCATCGCCGCCGCCGCGTACGGCAGCTCGCTCGCGGACGCGGCCGCAGACCTCGCGAGCATC
>JANXXG010000133.1 GCA_025350745.1 Chloroflexota bacterium
TCCTTCGTGTAGCCGCCGATCAAGTAGGCGATCTCGTCATCGGAGAGCCGCACGCCGTCACGCTTCTTTTCGATGAGCTCGACGGTGCGCATCAGACCGGACCGCCCTCCTCCTTGAGGATCTTCTTTCGGAGCAATGCCAGGAACGGCCGCATCGACGGTGTGCGGACGAAGCGCGCGACCGACGCCGCACGGCGGACCTCGATCCGATCGCCGACCTGCAGGTCGTGCTCCTCCTGTCCATCGAGCGAAAGCCGGGCCGGCTCGAGGACTCCGAGCGTGATCGTCTGATCCACATCGAGTACCACCGCGTTCGGGAATGACAGGTGCGGGGCGATGGGCACGATCATGATCGCGCGCGACGACGGGATGATCAGGGGCCCGCCGACCGACATCCCGTAGGCGGTGCTCCCGGTCGCAGTCGCGACGATGAGCCCGTCCGCCCAGTACACCGTGAACGGCGCACCGTCGATCCGCACCTCGACATGGATCGAGCGCACCTCTTTGCCGCGCGCCACCACGACGTCGTTGAGCGCGAGCGCCTCGATGTCGGCCGAAGCGGTGCGGCTGACCCGGGCCTGGAGCATCGTCCGCTCCTCGCAGGTCCAGGAACCTGAGCCGATCTCTTCCAGGAGGCCATCGAGCTCGTCGACCGATCCGCCGGCGAGGAATCCGAGCCGCCCGAGATTGATGCCGAGGATCGGCACGCCCAGCGGAGACAGCGCGCGGGCGGCGCGAAGCATCGTCCCGTCCCCGCCGAAGACGCAGGCCGCCTCGACGCCGGCCACCTCGCGAGCGAGGCCGCTCGAATCGAGCGACACTTCGACGACCTCATGACCGCGCCCGCGCGCGCGCTCCGCGCCGTCGTGCGCGGCATCGATGGCGACCTGCCAATCCGGTCGGACCGCGAACGCGAGTTTCACTCTGCCGACTCCGCGGCGCGCTCGCGGATCCGGCCCGGCGCAAGTCCCGGATCGCCCTTCCGGCAGTGGAGGAAGATCTCCCGGTTGCCCTCCCGGCCGGCGAGACGCGACGCCGCGATCGCCACCGCCCCGAGACCGATGGCGGTGAACGCCTCGGCGACCGCGACGACCGACGCGGCGCGGACCTTCGCATCACGCACGATCCCACCGCGGCCGACCGACTCACGGCCGGCCTCGAACTGCGGCTTCACGAGCGCCACGACATCGCCGCCGTCCCGAAGATGGCGGAATGACGGCGGGAGCGCGACGCGTACCGAGATGAACGACAGGTCCGCGAGGACGAGGTCCACCGTCTCGGGAAGCTCGAAGCCGTCGCGGGCGTTCACGCCCTCACGCGCGACGACCCGCGGGTCCGTGCGAAGCTTCCAGTCGAGCTGTCCCTTGCCGACGTCGATGGCGTAGACCCGTAACGCACCCCGCTGCAGCACCGAGTCGGTGAAGCCGCCGGTCGACGATCCAACGTCGAGGACGACCTTCCCGGCGACGTCGATGCCGAAGTCCTCGAGCGCGCCCTCGAGCTTGTCGCCTCCGCGCGACACGAACTTCGGTCCCGTGGCGATCGTGATGGCGGCTGCGTCGGAGACCGGTGCCGCCGCGCGGTCGGCCACCTCGCCGTCCACCCGCACGGCCCCGGCGAGGATGAGCGCCTGCGCTCGTTCGCGACTGGGTGCGAGGGCACGCTGGACGATGAGCTGATCGAGCCGAATGCGGGCGGCCATCACCGTCGAAAGCCTATCCGTAGACTCCGAGCGATGCCGAAGCGCCTCCCCCGTTCGCGGACCTTCAAGGGTGATCCGAAGCTCGTGTACTACGACTCCGCCACCGGCACCGCGGGCGAGCCTCCGATCGTTCTCCTCCACGGCGCGACCTTCCGGTCCGAGGACTGGGAGAACATCTTTCCCCGGCTTGCCACGCGCTATCGGGTCATCGCATACGACGCCCGCGGTCACGGCAAGAGCGGTCGCGCGACGAGCTACGCGATCGGCGAGCTCGCCGATGACCTCTTGCGGCTCATCGAGGGCCTCGCGGGGGGTCCGGCCATCGTCATCGGGCACTCGATGGGTGGCGCCACCGCGCTCGTTGCCGCCGCGAAGCGGCCATCGGCGATCCGCGCGCTCGCCCTCGAGGAGCCGGTGGTCGACAACTGGGATCGCGACTGGCGCGCGGACTACTACGCGAGCGTGCGTGGCGCCCTCGACTCGGTGGCGGAGCCGGGCGCGTTCAAGCGCGCGGTCGCGGCGGTGCCCCTGCCGGCCCGCGGCCCGCGTGGCGAACGGACCGTCGGCGAGGTGCGCGGCTTCTACGCCGCCGAACGCCTGGTGACGTACTACAAGGATGTCGACCCCGCGTTCGTCGAGCAATTCGGGCACGCGAAGCCCGACGGTCACGAGCTGGTCGGGGGGGCCGTTCCCCCGATGCCGACGCTGCTGCTCGCGGCGTACGTCTCGGACGGAAGCGCATTGAAGGACGGGGAGGCTGAAGCGCTGGCGAAGAAGTGGCCTGACGCGCAGCTGGTGAAGTTCCCCGCGGTCGGCCATCGCATCCATGGCTTGCGCCCGGAACCGTTCCTCGAGGCGCTCGAACCGTTCCTGCGGAAGGCCCGGGCCGCGAGCTAGAGCTGCCGGGTCAGCGGACGGTGATCGTCCAGTACACGCCCGGATCCTCGAGCCACGTTGCGCCGTCGATCACGCCCCGCACATCGAGCCGGTACGTACCCGGGGTCGACGGCGCATGGATCTGGAACTGGAACCAGCCCGTCTGGCCGGGACCGACGTAGCTCGTGGTCGTTGTGGCGATCCGATTGCCCGAGATCCAGCCCTGGGCGAGCTCCGGCCGGGCGACATCAAGCGGCGAGGATGTCGCGATGCTCGCCTGCTGGCCCGGGCTGCCCTGGTACCAGCCGCGGTAACCGGTGTTCGTGAGCGCGACGACGAGCGTCGTCACCTGGCCGGGAGCGAGCGTCGGGTCCGGGCTCTGACCGGCCCACGCGGAGTGGAAGCCCTGGTCAAAGCTTGCGACGGAGGTCGTGGCCGCGCGATCGGCGAGGCCACCGAAGTCCGCCGCCCAGTACCAGCCGAACTGCGAGCCGGCGGAGTACGACCGGCCGATGCCGATCGCGCGATATGCAGGGTTGGTGAGGACCGCGAGATGGGCGGGGCTGTTCAGCCAGCCCTGGAGGACCTGTGCGGCGCCGGTGAAGCCGGCGGCGAGGTCCTCGCCGGCCCAGGTCGAGAACGCCGGGTAGCCGGCGTCGGCCATCCGCTGGGTCGGCGAGCGGCCGTCCAGCGAGGTGTGGGCGAAGTAGTTATTCACCGACATGTCGGTCGCCATCCACTTCGCGGCCAGGGTGAGCGAGTCCGAGACGACGAGCGTCGAAAGGCCGCGGGATGCGCGGAAAGCGTTCACCTGCGCGAGCAGATCGCTCTCCCCACTGTCGAGCGTCGCCCCGCGGGCGGCGATCCCGCCGACAGCGAGCTGCGCGGCAGCGGCGAGGAGGAGGGTGATCGCGATGAGCTTCCGCATTCTGTGAAGCTAACCGTCGTCGTTGCCTTCGTGTTACCCGATCGTTGCCTTCGGAGCGGTTACATACCCTGCCGAGACCTTGGGCTCGCTAGCTTGACGGGCGCTTGACCTGGCGGGCCAGAGCATCGGCGAGCTTCGTGATCCGCAGATCCGCTGCGTCCAGTCGGGTCGTGCACTCTGCGTACAGGCGAAGCCCTTCCTCGTACAGCGTCACCGCCGCATCGAGATCGAGCTCGGGATCCTCGAGCTTGTCAGCGATGGCCTCCAGGCGAACGAGAGCAGCCTCGATCGGCCGCTCCCCATCCGGCTTCTCAGGCTCGCCCATCGCCGACCTCCACGCC
>JANXXG010000139.1 GCA_025350745.1 Chloroflexota bacterium
GTCGTGAGGCCGGGCGGCGCCAGCTCCGGCCGGAGCAGGCGGACGAGGACGGCGGCGACGGCGGCGATGAGCGAGACGAACACCGTGCCGAGCGCGAGCACCGTGATGAGGTCGAGCGGCGCGTACGAGAACGAGAAGATCGCCTTCCGGGCCCAGCCCAGGTTCTTCACGAGCGAGTTCGTCGACCGCCCGAACATCCGCTCGGGCCGCGTGTACGGGACGCCGACCTGCGTGAAACCCACCCACGCCCGGAGACCACGCATGAAGCGGTTGTTCTCCGGGAGCGCGTTCAAGGCGTTGACGACCTTGCGATCGAGGAGCGAGAAGTCACCGGCGTCGAGCGGGAGCGGGACGTACGACGTCGCGCGGAAGATCCGGTAGAACGCCTTATAGGCGAGCTGGAGGAACCGCGTGGCATCGCGTTTCACGCGGACGCCGTACACGACCTGCGCGCCACGTCGCCACTCCCGATAGAAGTCTTCGATGAGCTCAGGTGGATCCTGAAGATCACCGTCCAGCAGGACCACCGCGTCGCCTGTCGCGATCCGCATACCGCTCGTGAACGCGCTCTGTGAACCGAAATTTCGAGTGTGATTGATGACGATCACCTGCGGATCGCGACGCGCGAGCTCGGCGAGCACCGTCGCAGCGTCGTCGGGGCTCCGGTCATTCACGAAGATGATCTCGCCCTCGACGCCGAGCTTCGCGAACACCTCCCTGAGGCGGCGGTGCATGTGCGGGACCGCGAGCGCGTCGCCGTAGCAGGCGATGACGGCGCTGATCCTGCTCACGGGCGTCATGCCGCTAGCTCCCGTACGGCCGTCGCGGCTAACGCCTCGCGCGTCAGTCCGTGTAGCTCCCGGAGGTAGCGCTGGCCGCCGGTCAGGCCATCGGCGGGCACGCGCACTCCGCAGCGGACCAGCCGACAGCCGAGTCGCCGCTCCGCGATGATCTCGGCGACGAGCGATCCCAACCCACCGTTCACGAAGTGCTCCTCGACCGTGATGGCGAGCGACCGTCTTGCGAGCTCGGCCGCGAGATCCTCGACCGGCGGAGGGCTCACGCTCGCCACGATGGCGAGTCCACAGCGCCGACCTGCCCGACCGAGCTCATCTACGGCGGCCTGCGCCTCGATGCTCACCGGGCCCATGGCGACGAAGAGCGCGTCCATCCCGTCGCGGACCATCTCGGCGCGACCGACCCGGAATCGCCCGTCGAGGCCATCGACGACGCCGTTGTCGTCCTTCCCAATGCGGTAATAGGTCGGGCCGGGCACGTCCCAGAGAGCATGGAACGCCGTCTCCGCCTGTCGGTGATCGGCCGGCGCGATGACGGTCAGCGCCGGCTGCGCTCGCATGACCGCGACGTCCTCGAGTGCGTGGTGCGACGCGCCTGCAGCGCCGTATTCGAAGCCACCGCCGACGCCGACGATCCGTACGGGCAGGCGGTGCAGGATCGGGCCGTTCCGGATGAACTCGTACGGACGTAGCGCCGCGAACGTCGCGATCGAATACGTGTACGGGATGAAGCCGCCCTCCGCAAGGCCGGTCGCGACACCGACCATGTTCTGCTCCGCAACTCCGACGTTGAAGAAGCGCTTGGGATGGGCATCCGCGAACGGCTCGACCACCGTGTACCCGAGGTCACCAACGAGCAGGGCGACGCGCGGATCCCGATCCGCGAGCTCGATCAGAGCGCGGACGAACGCTGCTCGCATCCGAGCTCCTCATTCTCTGCCAGCGCCTGTCGGTACTCGTCGTCCGACATCGGCCAGTAGTGCCATTTGATCTTGCCTTCCATATAGGACACCCCCCTGCCGAACGTCGTGCGCGCGAGCACGACGTGCGGTGACCCGCTGCTCGTGTCGAATCCGCCGATGGCGCGTGTGAGCGCGGCACGGTCATGCCCCTCCACCTCCACCGCATCCCAGCCGAAGGCACGCCAACGATCGATGAGCGGCGCGAGCGAAAGCACGTCCTTCGTGTAGCCAAGCGCCTGTTGGCCGTTCATGTCGACCACCACGATGAGGCTCGAGAGTCGATGGTGCGCCGCGAACATGACCGCCTCCCAGGTGGAGCCTTCGTCGCACTCCGCATCGCTGAGGATCGCGAAGGTGCGCCGCGCCACACCGGAGAGGCGCGCAGCGAGCGCCGCACCCGCCGCGATCGAGAGACCGTGGCCGAGCGAGCCCGTGGAGAAGTCGACGCCGCGGAGGTCGTGTTCGGGGTGCACACCGAGCAGGCTCGCGTCGCCGCAAAAGGTCGCGAGCGTGGCGTCGTCGATCCAGCCTCTGCCGTGCAGTGCCGCATACAGCGCGAGGGCCGCGTGTCCCTTGGAAAGGATCAAGCGATCCCGACCGGGGTCGTCCGGATCAGAGATATCGAGGATCTCACCGTAGAGCGCCGCGATGATATCGGCGATCGAGAGAGCGGAGCCGATGTGGCCGACGTGCGCGCGCTTCGATTGCTCGAGGATCGTTCGCCGGATGAAATAGGCGCAGAGGTGATCCGCATGGCCCGACGCATCGATCATGATCAGCTACCGCTCCCTTCGCCCGGTTCCGAGCGAAGACTACCTCGCGGGTCGGCTCGCGAGTGCGCGCCCGTGGGGCCGGCGGAAAGTAGAATCGAGCGCAGCCGGAGTGATGAAACTGGCAGACATGCGAGACTCAAAATCTCGTGGGCCGAAAGGCCCGTGAGGGTTCAAATCCCTCCTCCGGCACCGGCTAGGTCTTCGGAGCTCCCTCGCGCGGCAGCTCCATCGTGACCGTCGTGCCCTTGTCCTCGCCGTCGCTGCGAAGCTCCAGCGAGCCCCCGTGCCCCTCGGCGACCAGACGCGCGAGGTAGAGGCCGATCCCCATCCCGCTGAACGTGCGCGCACGCCGCGATCCACGCGCGAACGGCTTGCCCAGACCGGCGATCTCGGCCCCGTCGATCCCGATCCCCTCGTCGCTGACGACGATCGACGCATGGCCATCGCGCTGCGCCAGCGCGACGCGCACGTCGCCGCCGGTCGGCGAGTACTTCACCGCATTGCCAACGAGGTTCACGAGGGCCTGCTCGATGCGCATCGCGTCGCCGGTCATCAGCAGGGCCTCGGGCGCGTCGACGGTGAAGCGATGCCGGCTCTCCTCTGTGGCGATCTCGTGGTGGCGCTGGACCACCTCGCGGACGACCGGCACGAGGTCGAACTCCCGCGGCTCGAGCTCGAATCGGCCCTGTCCCGCGCGCGACACCTCGAGCAGGTCGTTGACCAGGCCGCTCATCCGGTCGACCTGACGCTCGATCGTCCTGAGGTTCGTGTCGAGCGAATCCAGGTCGAGCGCGCGACCCTCCTCGCGATGGCGTCGCAGCCGGAGCCGGAGCAGC
>JANXXG010000167.1 GCA_025350745.1 Chloroflexota bacterium
ATCGTGACCGGCGCGCCGCCACCGGCGCGGTTCGTCGCCTCGCGCAGCAGATTCGAGGTCGTGTACTCGTTGTACGGACCGACGCGCGAGTTTCCTGCGTCGTCCTGGGTCACGCGGAAGTACGCGGCGCCGGCGACGCCCAGATTGGCGTTGAGGTCGATGTACTTTCCAAGGGCGGCGTCTTCGGCGATGAACTTCGTCTCATCGGTCGTGGCCCCGGAGTAGGCGAGGGCGCCACGGACCATCGGCGTTATCTCGCGGTCCGAGAGCCGTGCCGATCGAACGGACCCGATCTTTGCCGGGTCCTGTGAGTGGAAGATCGCCTCGTAGCGGGTGATGCCCGCTTCGACGAGCGTCTCGAAGACGATGTCGGCTTGCGCGGTGCCGCTGTGCGGGCGCGCGGCGGGGGCGTTGTCGATGCGGACGTTGAGCGCGCGCCGTGCGGGGTTCGGCTGGCCGGCCGCGTTGCGCAGGCCGTTCAGCGGCCAGCAGGTCGCGCACGCCGGTCGCGAGGAGAGCGGCACGGTGCCGTCGGGGTTCTTCACCCAGACGACCCAGAACACGCCGATGTCCTCCATCCACTGGGCGCCCTCGATGACCGGGCGGAGGCCGACGACGTAGACGCCGGGGGCGGTCGGGGCCTTCACGGTGAACTGGAACCACGCGACCTGACCCGGACCGACGTAGTCGGCGGGCTGCGCCGCGACGCGGTTGTACCGCGGCCAGCTCGTGGCGGCGGTGCCGTTCGAGCCGTCGCCGCCGAGGCTGCTTGCCTGATCTGCGCCCGGCTCGGGGCCGCTCGTCCCGAGGAAGGCCATCTCACCGGCGCGGTTCGCGACCCAGCCGCGCGAGCCGGTGTTGTAGAAGGCGACCGTCGCGACCCGTGTGTCGCCGGCGCAGAGGCTCATGTAGCCGGACTGGCCGTACCAGGTCGCGTGGAACCCGGGGATGCCTGCGGGAAGCGACGCCGGCGGCGGGATGCCCGGGCCGACGGCCGATTGGCAGGTCGCTGTGTCGGCGGCGGCGGGCTGCGCGGATGTAACGACAGAAAGGAGCATCGCGACCACGAGCGCGACGGCGTTGATAACGGACAGTGCTCGCATCAGACCCAACCCTTCACGTGCAGGTGCATGTGGAACGAGGTTAGGGCGAACTCGTCACGCTCCACGCCGAATAAATGAAATGGATCCAGGTTTGACCCGGCTCGAGGAGGATCTCCTTCCCGCTCGGGTCGAAGAAGGTGAACATGTCGAGCCCGCCGTCCCGCTTCCAGGTGCCATCGATCCGCAGTCCGTCCCGGAAGACCGAGACCGGTCCGCCGCCGGTCATGCGGTAATCAAGGCCCTTCGAGCCGAGCGAGTCCTCGATGACCGCGGTCACCCAGATGTCCGTGGTCATCACGATGACGTTCTTCGCGAGGATCGCGCCACTCCCGTCGCCATCCACGGTCTGCCCGCCGTTCTGCGAGCGGCGGTAGCCCTTCGCGGCGGCGTCCCAGCTGAACGCCGAGGCCCAGACACCCTGGAACGGCACGCCGACCTTCATCGCGGGGACCGAACCGGACAAGCCGCCGGTCGCCGGGTCGACGCCCGGCGGGAGGAAGGACAACGACGGGACCGCGACCGCTGCGCCGCCGCCTGCACGATTCACCGCCTCGCGATCCGCGGGCGTGCTCGTGAAGAGATTGTTCGGTGCGGGCCGAGACGCGAGCCGGTAGTACGGCTTTCCGTCGCGTTCCGCGTCGACCGACAGCATGTTGCCGTCCTTGATCGACTGCGTGACCGCGTCGTGCTCCTCGACCGTCGAGCCTGACGACACGAGCGCCCCGCGCAGCATCTGCGTGATGTGCAGGTCGCTCCAGCGATAGCTCCGGATCGGGCCCACGACGTCTGCGTCCTTCGAGTGGAAGATCGCGGAGTACCGCGTCGCGCCGCCCTCGACGATCAGCTCGAAGATGACGTCGGCCTTGTTGAGCCCGAACTGGGGCCGGGCGTTCGGATCGTTCGGCAGCCGCACGTTGAGCGGACGGCGTCCGAGCGACGCGTCCTGGGGCGCGGGCAGCCCGGTGAGCGGCCAGAACTTCGGTTTGGGGGTCGGTGACGGTGTTGGTGGCGGCGTCGCGGTCGCGGCTCTGGTGGTCGCGACTGCCACGGCCTGCGATTCTGTCGGGATCACGGCCGATCCGCCCCCGCTCCCGCAGGCGCTCGCGACGACCGATCCGATAAGAAGGACGACCGCCAGGACGGCGGGGGGCGGAGTGCGTCCCGATGTCATGAAGTGCATAAATCGTAGCAGCGAAAGACACGCCATCTTGCCGTCCCTTGTCACCGTGGGCGGTGTTTTGGCAAGTGGCGCGCCAATCGATCGGCGCCGCTAGGCGGGACGGGAGCGGTCTACAGCGACGACCGAGACTCCCAGACGCGCCGCGGCGCGACCGAGGCTCAGATCGCAGGTCACGAGGGGGCAGTCACGGCTCATCGCGAGCAGGACATAGAAGACGTCGTGTGCACCGAACACGTCGACCAACCCGACAACGTTTGACAACAGCGAAACGATCTCGAGACGCTCGGCATCGAAGCGCTCGAGGCGGTCGACGGCCAGCTCGAAACGCCGGCGATCAAGACGCCGTTGCAGGTGGAGCCGGCGCAGCGTGCTGTAGACCTCGGCGTCGAAATGCACCGGCGCGATCACGGGACGTGCAGCGCGCAGAGCGTCGTCTATTTCCGCAGCAGCGGGAGTCCGCAGGAGCAGCTCCGTCGCCGCGGACGCGTCGACGACGATCAACGTTCGGGAGGCTCGGCAATGCCGAAGTGGGCGTCCCAGTGCGCGTCCCGCTCGTCACGCACTTCGCGCAGGACCTCGGCTGCCGGCCGGCCAATGTCGACCGGCGGATCCGCCCGGACAAGAGCGAGCCACTCGTCCAGCGGCAGCTTCTCGACGTCCTTGCGAATGAGGTCGACCAGGTAGTGGCTCATCGAGACCCCCTTCGACTCGGCCTTGCGGCGCAGCGCATCCCGGGTCTTCACGGGGATGCCGCGGATCTGGAGGTCGGTGGTCTTGGTCTTCATGGGCTTCACGTCCGAAGGCTAGCATGCATGATGCATGCATGAGGTTACTTCGTTGGGAAGTCGACGTGCTGCCCCACGACGGGGAGCTTCTCTCCGATCGCGAGGAGCGCGGGCGCGATCCGGCTGCTGAGCAGCGCGGGCCGGAGCGAGCCCTCGTAGAAGCCGAGGGCCGCGTCGTACTTCGCGAGCTGGTCCTGTGGGATGGCGGCCTTCGCGGCGGCCGTGGCCATCTGGCTCAGCATCGTCGGATCCGCGAACGCGGCGAGCGTCGGATTCACCGCGGCGAGCTTCTGCACCGCGGCGAGCTGCTGCGGGCCGATCGCGCCGGTGCCGTGGAGCGGGGCCAACCAGCCGTCGAGGACAACGATGCCGACGAGGGCCACGTACAGGGTGATCGCCGCGGTCGCTGCACCGAGCGGGATGCCGGCGACCTTGTCGAACCGCTTGAGCAGGCCGAAGCGGTACACGAGGCGGACGAAGATCCCGCCGACCGCGCCCAGGATGGAGCTGCCCAGCACGACCGCGCCGATCCCCAGCCCAATGCCTGTGACACCCGACGGAACGCTGCCCTGGAGCGGTCCGGCGTACAACGCGGCGAGGCTCAAGAGGGCGCCTGCCTGGACGACGAGCGGCACGATGAAGCCCTTGCGCCAGCCCGCAAATGCGCCGGCTGCGAGTGCGATCACGATCGCGAGGTCGACCATCGGCGCGAGCATATGCGGGGCTAGACTCACCACCGGCACGCAACAGGGTTTGGGAGGGATCAAGTTGGACGAGGTTTCCTTGGACAAGGGCTACGACCGGCGCAAGTTCCTGAAGGTCATGGGACTCGGCGCATCCGCAGCGGCGCTCGCTGCGTGCGGCGGCGGTGCGGGCACGGCGGCGGTCGCCACGAGCGCGGCTCCGACGGCGAACGCATCGACCGCGGCGCCGACCGTCGCGAAGCCGACTGGCAGCATCACGGTGTACTCGGCGCTGAATGAGACGACGAACAATCAGTTCACCGCTGCGTTCAAGGCCGCCTACCCGGGCTCGAATGTCGACCTGCTACCGCTCGCGGCGGCCGGCGACCTGCAGACCCGCATCACCGCCGAGAAGGCGTCGCCGAAGGCGGACATCTTCATCGGCGGATCGAGCGAGTTCCACGATCCGCTCGGCAAGGCCGGACTGCTCGAGAACTACGTGTCCGCCAACGCGGCCCAGCTCAAGCCCGAGTTCAAGGACGCCGCGGGCTTCTGGACCGGTTGGTACACCGGCATCTTCGGCTTCATTGCGAACACCGACCGGCTCACGAAAGAGGTCGGCGGCAAGGCACCGACGACGTGGGACGACCTGCTCGACCCCTCGTGGAAGGGCAAGCTCGTGCTGCCGGACCCGGTGAAGACCGGTGGCGGCTACATCTTCATCGCCACGCAGATCTTCCGCTTCAACAAGGACGAGGCGAAGGCGATGGCGTACATGAAGTCGCTGCACGCGAACATCGCCGACTACATCGGCACCTCGCCCGGCGCGATCGGCGCCGTCTCGCAGGGCCAGTACGTCGGGTGCCCGAACTGGGCCCACGACATCCTCACCGAGAAGGGCAAGAACCCCGGCGTCACGCTCGCCGTCCCGGCGAACACGGGCTTCGAGGTCGGGGCCGTCTCGATCGTGAAGGGCGCCAAGAACCTGCCGCTCGCGAAGGCCTTCGTCGACTGGGTGCTCACGCCCGAGGCGGGTGCGCTCAACGTGAAGCTTTC
>JANXXG010000231.1 GCA_025350745.1 Chloroflexota bacterium
GGCGTCATCCGCACCGCGACGCCCGAGCTCGCGGAGCTGGCCGCGCGGGCGCTCGCCGAGGCCGGGGTCCGCCTCGTGGAGATCACCCTGACCGTCCCGGACGCCCTTGAGTTGATCGCGAAGCTCGCGAACGACGACTCGTTCCGGGACACCGGTGCCGTCATCGGCGCCGGGACGGTGCTCAGCGGCACGCAGGCCGAGGAGTCGCTGCTCGCCGGCGCGCGGTTCCTGGTGAGCCCCGCGCTGATCCCCGACATGATCAAGGCGGGGCGGGCGCGCGACGCGATGACGATGCCGGGCACGCTCACGGCGACCGAGATGGTCGCGGCGGCGGAGGCCGGCGCGGACTTCATCAAGGTCTATCCGGTCGCGACGGTCGGCGGGCCGGCGTACATCGCGAATATCCGACGGGCCCTGCAGTTTCTCCCCCTCGTCGTGACCGGGAACATCGGCTACGACGAGATCCCCGAGTACCTCAAGGTCGGCGTCGTTGGCTTTGGGATCGGCGGCCCGCTCATCCCGGCCGAGCACCTCGCGAACGGCGATCATGCAGCCCTCGTCAGCAACGCCCGGCGATTCCTCGCGGCCACGCGCGCGTAGCGGGAGATGCCGCGGGATCTACCGCTCGGGAACGGCGACCTCCTCGTCACCTTCGACTCGCGCTACCAGCTTCGTGACATCTATTACCCGCAGGTCGGCCTCGAGAACCACACCGGTGGCGAGCCCTGCCGCTTCGGCGTATGGGCCGACGGTCTCTTCTCATGGACGGGCGACGACGGCTGGGAGCGCGACCTGCGATTCGCCCACGAGACCCTGGTCAGCGAAGTCACTCTCGGACACAGCGCCCTCGGCATGCGGATCCGCTGCCGCGACACGGTGGATTTCGACCGGAACCTTTACCTGAAGGAGGTCACGGTCGAGGACGTCACCGGACGCGACCGTGATGTCCGGCTGTTCCAGCACTTCGACGCGCACCTCTGGGGCAACGACATCGGCGATTCCGCGTTCTACGACCCGCGGACCCGAGGGATCGTGCACTACAAGGGCCGCCGCTATTTCCTGATCACCGGCGTGAACGCGAAGGGCGAGTCCGGCCTCACGTCCTTTGCGATCGGGTTGAAGGAGGCCCTCGGCCGCGAGGGCACCTGGCGGGACGCGGAGGACGGTGACCTCTCGCGCAACCTCGTGGCCCAGGGCTCCATCGACAGCGTCGGGATGCTCGGGCTGCGGGTGCCGGCGAATGGGCTGGCCACCGCGACCTTCGTCATCGCCGCGGGCCAGACCTACGACGAGGTCCGCGATCTGGACAAGCTGGTTCGCGAGCGCGGGGCGGGGTCCTTTCTGTCCCGGACCGGCGACTACTGGAACCTCTGGGCGAACAAGGACGAGACGATCGCCGAGCACCTGCCGGAACCGCTCATCCACCTCTACAAGCAGTCGACGCTGATCATCCGGACGCAGGTCGACAACCGCGGCGCGATCATCGCCGGGAACGATTCGGACGTCCTTCGATTCAACCGCGATACGTACTCGTACCTCTGGCCGCGCGATGGGGCGCTCGTCGCGCACGCGCTGGATCTCGCCGGATATGGCGAGGTCACCCGGCGGTTCTTCTATCTCTGCGGAGAGCTCATGACCCGCGACGGCTACCTGCTGCATAAGTACAACCCGGACGGTTCGGTCGGCTCGTCGTGGCACGCGTGGTCGACGCCGGACGGCCGGCTCGAGCTCCCGATCCAGGAAGACGAGACCGGCCTCCCCATCTGGGCCCTCTGGCAGCACTACGACCGCGATCGGGACATCGAGTTCGTGCGGCCGCTGTATCGGAAGCTCGTCCGCACCGGCGCCGACTTCATGTCCAGCTACCGCGAGCCGCGAACGAAGCTGCCGGCTCCGTCATTCGACCTCTGGGAGGAGCGCCGCGGCATCCACGCGTTCACCACGGCTGCGGTCTGGGCGGGCCTCACGGCCGCGCGGGACTTCGCGGCGGCATTCGGGCAGCACGACCTGTCGAAGCGATACGGGACCGCGGCCGAGGAGATCAAAGCCGCGGCGCTCACCCACCTCTACGACGAGGAGCGGGGCCGCTTCGTGCGTACCGTCACCGTCCTGCCCGACGGCACCATCACAAAGGACGCCACGCTCGACATGTCCATCGCCGGCATCTTCCTCTTCGGCATGCTCCCCGCCGACGACCCTCGCGTGGTCGCGACAATGGCGGCCCTCGAATCGCGGCTCTGGGTCAACACCGCGATCGGCGGGTTCGCGCGCTACGAGAACGACAACTATTTCCAGCAGTCGCAGGACATCCCCAACGTGCCGGGGAACCCGTGGTTCGTCGCCACGCTCTGGGTGGCCGAGCACCACATCGCGGCCGCGAAGACGCTCGCGGACCTTGATCGACCGCGCGAGCTCCTTGAGTGGTGCGCGACGAAGGCGAACCGGTCCGGCGTGCTCGCCGAGCAGGTGCATCCCCTGACGGGCGACCCCATGTCGGTGGCTCCCCTGACCTGGTCGCACGCCGCATACGTCGGCGCAGTCCAGCGCTACGCGCGCCGGTCGCACCTCCTGAAGGACCGGCTGCGCGCGCGAGCCAAGAGCGCCGGCGAGGTCATCGCCTGAAGCGGGCCCTCGCGGTCATCGCGCTCGTGCTCGCGTCCTGCAGCCCATCGACGCCGCCGCCGCCGGCCCTCGGAGCGTGCGCGCGGGCCACGTTCATCCTCGCAAACCCGGCGGGCCTCCTCTGCCTGGACGACAGCGCGAACGTCCTTGGACGGGTGGTCGAGCTGCCGCCGACGGCGGCCCCCGCGCTGCCTTCGCTGAGCTTCGATCGGAAGCAGGTGCTGTTCGCCCTGACCAAGGGCTCGGATCCGAAGACCGGTTTCGGCACCGACATCTACGCGGTGAACCTGGATGGCACGGATCTGCACGCGGTCGTCGCCCACGAGTCGGAGAACGTCTTCTACGACACGCCTCGGTACGACCCGACGGGTGCGTTCCTGTACTTCCACCGCAACGCCGCCATCGTGACCAACGGCACATACGTCGGCAACGAGTCGACGATCGAACGGCTGAATGTGAAGACCGGTGAGCGATCGCGGATCCTGACGAACGCCGCGGATCCGTCCCTGTCGCCGGACGGGAAGCTGCTGACGTTCGTGCACCTGACCAAGGATGGCCAGAGCGACAACATCTGGACGGCGAATAGCGACGGGACGAATGCGCACGTCCTGTTCAAGGACACGTTCTTCTATGTCCAGGCCCCCCGATTTTCGCCGGCGACCGGGGACATCGTGTTCAGCGCCGCCGGGCACACCGCGCCGAAGGCCAGCGACCGGTACCTGCCGCACGGGGCCCACCTCGGTATCCCGTCCGAGATCTTCGGGGTGAAGGCGGACGGGACCGGCCTCCGGTCGCTCGCCCAGACCGGCGACGACACCTTCCCGGCGTGGTCGCTGGACGGCTCGCGCCTCGCGTTCGTGTCGACGGGCGGATTCTTCGAGATGTCGATGACCGACTTCTCGATCAAGACGCTCGCGTCCGGACAGAACTTCTTCTTCGGCGACATCGCCTGGCTCAAATAGCCGCCTGATGCGGCTCCCAGCAGGCCTTTCGCCGCTGCGGCACCGCGACTTCGCGCTCTACTGGGTCGGTCAGTGCGTGTCCCAGGTCGGGTCGTTCATCGAGATGACCGCGACGACCTACCTGCTCTACGCGATCACGAGCTCACCCGTGCTCCTTGGTCTCGGCGGCCTCACCCGCGCCGTCCCGATCCTGACTTTGGCGCTCTTCGGCGGGGCGCTCGCGGACCGGGTCGACCGGAAGCGGCTCCTCATGTTCACCCAGGCCTCCCAGGTCCTCACCAGCCTGCTGCTCGGGACCCTGGTCGTCACCGGCTCGATCCAGTTCTGGCACATCTACGTCATTGGCTTCATCAACTCCACGCTCGCCGCGTTCGATGCCCCGGCCCGGAACTCCTTCTATCCCTCGCTGATCCCCAGAGCTGAGTTCCAGAACGCGGTCGCGCTCAGCTCCGTCATCTTCCGGCTGTCGACGCTCCTCGGTCCCGCGATCGCGGGCATCCTCATCGCGACGGTCGGGCCGGCCAGCCCGTTCTTCGTCAACGCGGCGAGCTATTTCGGTCTCATCGGCGCGTTGCTCCTCATCAGGACGAAGGCCTTCGCGGCGACCGGTCCGCGGACCTCCCTGAGGAGCGCGATGCGGGGCGGCCTCCAGTACGCGATGCGGAGCCCGGTGCTCCCGCTGATCCTCGGGACCGAGGCGGTGCTGTCACTCTTCGGCCACAACAGCGCGCTCGTCACGATCTTCGCGCGGGACGTCCTGCACGTCGGCCCCGAGGGCCTCGGGCTGCTGCTGTCGGCGGTCGGCGCGGGAGCGATCGTCGGGACGTTCGTGCTCATCGGTACCGGCGAGCTCCGACGGAAGGGCGCGATCATGATCTTCGCCGGCCTTTTGTACGCGGCGGCCCTGGTCGCGTTCTCCTTCTCCACATCGTTCGCCCTGTCGATCGCCGTCCTGTTCGTCCTCGGCTTCGCCGACTCGTTCTGGGGCGCGATGCGGAATACGATCATCCAGCTCGCGGCGACGGACGCGTTCCGCGGCCGGATCACGTCGCTCGTCACGTTCACGAGCCGCGGCCTGACGAACACCGGCCAGATCGAGACCGGCGGGATCATCGCCGCAGTCGGCCCGGCCGTGGGCGGAGCGATCAACGGGATCGTGATCGGCACCGCCGTCGTGCTCATCGCGGTGCGCTCAAGACGACTTCGGGACTTCACGTCATCGGCCCAGACCGACATCGCGGAGCCCGTGGCACCCCAGCCCGGCTAGACGCTCGGCGGCAGCGAGTAGGCCGCGAGCGCTGGCTCGCCGCGGAGCTTCGCGTATCCGGGCTTGATCTTGTCGTAGATGATCCTGACCCGCTCGTCGTACCCGAGGAACGCGCTCTTCATCGCGTTGATCGAAAGGCGCTCGATCTCGTCGATGGTGAGCCCGAGCGTCGCCGAGAGCCGCTGGAGCTCCTCGGACAGCGTGATCGCGCTCATGAGCCGGTTGTCCGTGTTCACAGTGACCCGCAGCTTTTGCGCGAGGAAATGGCGGATCGGGTGCTCGGCGAGGGACGCGACGGCGCCCGTATCCACGTTGCTCGACGGGCAGACCTCGAGCGGGATGCGGTGATCGCGGATGTACGTCGCCAGCGGTCCGAGCTTCACGACCCGACCGTCATCGATCGCCATGTCCTCCACCAGCCGGACCCCGTGACCGATGCGGTGCGCGCCGCAGTACTGGAGCGCCTGCCAGATGGACGGCGGACCGAAGGCTTCGCCGGCGTGGATCGTGATGCTGAAGTTCTGCTGCCGGCAGTACTGGAACGCCTCCAAGTGCGCCTTCGGCGGGTGCCCGGCCTCTTCGCCCGCGATGTCGAACCCGACGCAGCCTCGATCGCGGAAGGCGACGGCGAGCTCAGCCATCTCGAGGGAGTCGGTCCGATCGCGCATCGCACAGACGATCTGACGTATGACGATCGCGTGATCCCGCTCGGCACGGTCGAAGCCGCGAGCGACCGCCGCGACGACCTGCTCGAGGTTCATGCCCCGCTGTGTCGAGAAGATCGGCGCGTAGCGCACCTCGGCGTACACGACGCCGTCGTGGGCGAGATCCTCGCCGCACTCGTAGGCGACGCGCTCGACGGCGTCCGGGGTCTGCATCACCGCGATCGTGTGGGCGAAGCCGCGCAGGTAGAGCGGTAGCGATCCGGATGCCGCGCTCGCGTGGAACCAGCGTCCGAGCTCCAGGGGATCCGCTGTCGGCAACCCGGTGTACCCCTGCTCGCGCGCGAGCTCGACGATCGTCGCGGGACGCAGGCCACCATCGAGGTGATCGTGGAGCAGCACTTTCGGCGCGGATCGGAGGATCTCGAGCGGGACCATCGATGACATGATGCCCCCGTGGACGGAATAACGGAGCGAACGGTCGACGTCGGCGACGGGATCGCGCTCCACGTGCGCGAGCTGGGGAGCGGGCCGCTGGTGGTGCTGCTCCATGGCTTTCCGGACTGCTCGCACACCTGGCGCCATCAGCTCCCGGCCCTCGCGAACAGGGGCTTTCACGTCGTCGCGCCCGACCTGCGCGGCTACGACGGCTCATCGCGACCGAGCGGCGTGCGCGCGTACGGGGTCGGCCTCCTCGCGGCCGACATCGCGGGTCTCGTGACGGCGCTCGGCGAGACGCAGGCTGACCTCGTCGCCCACGACTGGGGCGGGGGCGTCGCATGGACCTTCGCGATGCGGCATCCCAAGATGCTGCGGCGCTTGGCCGTGCTGAACGCGCCGCACCCGGCGACATTCACGCGCCACCTTCGCTCGCTGCGGCAGCTGCGGCGAAGCTGGTACATGTTCGCGTTCCAGCTGCCCGTGATGCCCGAGGCCGGATTGGCGCGCAACGACTTCGCGTCGCTCCGCCAGGTCTTCCGCGCGGCATCGGTGCGTCCAGGCGCGTTCACTCCCGACGATATCGAACGGCACATCGACGCCCTTCGCCCGCCGGGCGCGCTCACCGCTGCGATCAACTACTACCGCGCGGCGTTCCGGGATCTTGGCCCGCATGCGGCACCGCCGCGTCGCGTGAACGCGCCTGTCCTCGTGCTCTGGGGCGAGCAGGACCGGTTCCTCGGTCCGGAGCTCGCCGAGGCCGGCTCCGAGTGGGTCCCGAACGCGCGTGTGCGACGGGTGCCCGAGGCCGGCCACTGGATCCAGCACGACGTGCCCGAGCTCGTCAACGACGAGCTCGTCCGATTCTTGTCGGGCTAGACCTTCAGCGTTGGGGCCGCTGCGCCGATCGCTACCGCGAGCGCGATCCGCGTCGTCCGGTCCACCGCGGCACGCATCTCGGCGTCGCTGATGCGAGTGAACGATCCGTCGATGACCATGTCCGACACGAGCAGCAGGCACGCGCCGCGCACGCCCTTCAGCGCTGCGACCGTGAACAGGGCCGCGGCCTCCATCTCGACCGCGAGCACGCCCCGCTTCGACCAGCGCCCGTACTGACCCTCATCAGGGTTGTAGAAGAGGTCGCTCGAGGCGACGGAGCCAACGTGGACCGGCTGGCCGAGGGACTCCGCCGCGTGCACGGCGGCGTGGCACAGCTCCCAGCTCGCCGTCGGCGTGTGTGGCTCGTTGCCGACGAGGTGCGTCGCGGTCGCGTCCGCCGATACCGCGGAGATCGCGACGATCGTGTCGCCGAGCTTCTGACCGAGCTGGAGCCCGCCGCACGTCCCAACACGGATGAGCGTCTTCACGCCAAGCTGGATGAGCTCCTCGAACACGATGGTCGCCCCAGGGCTGCCCATTCCGGTGCCCTGGACCGAGACCCGGGTCCCCTCGTACATCCCGGTGTAGCCGAGCAGTCCGCGCTCGCCGTTCACCTGCTTGGTGTCAGCGAAGTAGGTCTCGGCGATGTACTTGGCACGAAGCGGATCGCCAGGCAGGAGACACGCCTCGGCGTAGTCGCCGGGCTCGGCGCGCAGGTGGATCGGCATCAGAGCG
>JANXXG010000241.1 GCA_025350745.1 Chloroflexota bacterium
TGGCCGACGATGATGATCGGCAGCAGGACCAGCTGCAGGAAGGTCTGGGCGACCCAGGCCACGATCACGATGACGTCGCCAGAAAGGAGCGCAGCGGGCAACGAGAGGAGCGCGATGCAGGCGAACAGATACGCGATCCACATCGAGCCGACGGTCTTGGTGATCCGCACGGCCAGCCAGGCGTTGAACCGCTGGGCGGGCCCGGTGCCGTGAACCGTCGCGTGGACATCGTGGCTGAGCACGAGTCGAGGCTGGTGTCGTTTGGCTGCGGCGACCTCAGGATTGTTCATACGCCCTCCACGCACAGATCGCGATGATCAACACCCGCGGCCGCGACGCGCCGATCATGCCCCTTGGCGCTTGGCTCCGCGCCGCACGACACGGCGGCGTGCCCATTCCAGAGCCGCGGCGGCGCCGAATGCGAGCGCCAGGACGAGGTGGAGCGGATTGGCCCCGCCACCAGCCATGTGCTGCTCGTGAATCGATCCCATCGAGAGCAGACCGAAGAGGCCCGAGGCGCCGGCGAAGAACTGCCAGAGACCCGCCCGGAGGCGCTCGACGATTCTCACTGGTCCATCGTAGTGCGGTGGCCCAGAGATCGCCCGGGCGCAGTCCCTTGTCGGCCGCGTACGACTGGATGATGCGAGCTGATCCGCGTATCAATGACTACGTACGTTGACGAGACGAATGTGCGCCGTGTAGCGTGTGGGCATGAAGGCCGAAGACGTGCTAGTCAAGTTGGTCAAGACCTACGGGGTACGCCGCGCGATGACGTTGCTCGGCGCGGCGGTTCTGGTGAGTGCCAGCGGTTGGGATGTCCTGATCGGCGACGAGAGGTATAGCCGCCAGGGTGTGTGGACGTGGAAGCGGGACCTGGAGCAGCTCAAGATCGACCCGTCCGCGATCGAGTGGGAGAGCTACGAACGGAGCGTTGGCGAGAAGATGGCCAAGGTGGTCGAGGCAGCCGCCGAGGCCCACCGGCGCAAGGCCGCGCGCGCTGCTCGGGGTGCGTCCCGGGCCTGATACGGCGTAGCGGGTCAAGGGCTGGCGAAGCCAGCGGCCGACCGGAACCCTTGACGCGCGGCAAGACGCACTAGGACCCTCGGAGAGGGCCGACGCACCGGCGAACGCCGGGCGGCGGCCCTCCGCGGTTCGTGGGCGCTTTCCTCGTAAACCGTTGTCTTCCCATGTAGACACGACCATTCGACAACGCTAGGGTCTGAATCACGCTGTCTTCGTAGGAAGACAGGCGGTCGAGCGCAAGGCTCGGGGCCCCCCGCGTCGTTCTGCGAGCAGCGGTCCGGCTCCCCCGTCCCTTTCTGGACTCGCTTGCGCTGCCCGGGAGAAGGAATGGAGATGGCGACACCAAGGCGGACCGACTGGCAAGCGGCGGGGGATGCCCGCGCGCTCTCGATCGCGGCGCTCGATGCGACCGGCCCCTGGGTCGCGGGCCTGGCACCGTGGCGCACGTTCCTGACCCTCACCCATCGGCCTCTGGCGCTGGGTTCGTTCCAGCCGGTGACGTCGGCCGCGCATCGCTCGGGCTCGAGCTCGTACACCCGGGTCGGTCTGCGCCGTCACAACGCGATGGTCCGTGACTGGTTCTACGAGGACGTGCGGCGGCTCGATCCGACCGCGCGGCTGTGGGGCGAGACCGAGCTGCATGTCAGCGGGCAGCCCCATGAGCACGCGCTGTTGGCCTGCGCGGAGTCGGCGCCGCTCTACACGTTCATGCAGCTGTGGTTCGACCGGCCGGACGGCGGCGCGTGGAACCTGGAGCCGTTCTCGCAGGATCCCGACGAGCGCGTGCGCGCGGCGGCGTACGTCGAGAAGGCCGCGAAGTACGCGGGCAAGTTGGCCTGTCAGCCGCCGAAGGTGTTCGGGTTCGGCCTGCTGGCGGCTCCGTCGTTCTCGCAGGTGCTGCGCTGATGCCCAGGCTCGGGAAAGAACGTCCACGGCCGTTCGGGGTGCCTGACTTGGGCATTCCGTCGATGTCTCTAGGATGCCCCTCGGAGCGCGCCCGCCCCGCAAGGGAAGGCGATGCAGCACATTTCCAACAGAACAACCGAGGCCGAAATGGCTAGGGGTCCCGGGACGCCGATCCTCGAGCTACTCGAGTCGTTCGTGCGGTCACGGCACGACCTCAAAGCTCAGACCATGCGCGGGTACCAGGCGGGGATTCGCCGCTTTGCCGCGCAGCACACCCAGCTTCGCGACCTGACGGCCGAGTCGGTCAACGAGTACATCCGCGACGCCCTCCGCCGGAAACGGCGGTTCCTCGCGCACCACGACGGCCGCTCGCTCATCATCTTCGCCGAGTGGCTGGTTGAGGC
>JANXXG010000270.1 GCA_025350745.1 Chloroflexota bacterium
TGAGCGAGGTGACGGGGTTCCGGGGACGCCGCGGGCCACCGGTCCTGCGTAATCCCGGAAGGTCGACGCGCGACCAGTCGATGCTTCCCCAGTCGCCGCGACCGTGGCCGTTCCTCACCAGACCACTCTAGGTGGGGCTCGGACCGGGCCTTCGGAGCCACGCCAGGGCCGCGATCGAGACAGCGATGAACGCGATCGAGACGAGCTCGGCCTGGCTCAGACCGAACGCGAACAGCGGATCCAGCCGGTACGCACCAAGCGCCAGCCGGGCCACGCCATACAGCCCAAGGAACACGAACGGCAGCTGCGGATGGCGGCGCTGCCGGTCGGCCCACCGCAGCAGCGCGAAGAGGGTCGCGAGGATCAGCAGGTCGCCGAGGAGCTCATACGCGACCGCCGGATGCACGTACTCGCGCTGGCCCGGGCTGTTCGGGTTCGTGTAGCGCACGCACCACGCGACCCCGTTGCACGCTCGGGCCCAGTGCTCGCCGTTGACAAGGTCGCCGATGCGCCCGATCGCCATGCCGAGCGGCACTCCGACCATGCCGCGATCGAAGATCACGGCGGCCGGAAGGTGACGGGACCGGGTGACGAACAGTGGGGCGATCACGCCGCCGACGATCCCGCCGGTGATCGAGGCACCACCGTTCCACACTGCGAGCACGGACAGCGGATCGTGCGCGTAGAGGACCGCCCACGCGTCGACGACGTGGAACACGCGTGACATCACCAGTCCACCGAAGACAGCCGCGAGGGCCACCGCGTATCGGTCCGCGAAGCGGACGCGGGCCCCGATGAGCCGGATGCCCAGGGCGGAGCCGGCAAGGATGGCGAGGACCCCGAACAGGGAATGCCAGGTCGTGCGGAACGGGCCGAGTACCAAATCGGGGTCGAACGCTAGGTCGATCACCGCTTCGGGAAACCTAGCAGTCCTCCTCCCCATAACATGAGGGCATTCCGGAGGTTCACTGAGTGGAGGGCGTTATCTAGATGAGAACTGTCATCGCGACGACCGCGGTCGGGCTCCTGGCATTCGGGGCCCTGATCGCTTGCGGCAATACGGGTACTGGCGGAACGATCAACAGCAGCGGCGGCGGCGAATTGGCTGCCGCATCACCGTCAGCCTCAGCGAGCGCTGTCGCGACGAGCGCCGCACCGACGACCACGGCCGCGCCGACCACCGCGGCTCCCACGGCGACGGCCGCCGCGACGGAGACACCGGCCCCGACCGCAGCAGCGGCAGCGACCGTGGCACCCACCGAGGCCCCCACGCAGGCACCGACCCAGGCACCGACGGTCGCGCCGACCGTTGCCCCGACACCGACGCCGGTACCGACCCCGACTCCTGCACCGGCGGGGGTCCCCGGCGGCATCCCGAACGCATCCGGGCCAGTTCCACCCGGACTCACGCGATATGGCGGCACCGTGCTTGACGCAGCGACTGGCGCACCGATCAAGGGCGTCTGTGTCTACTCCGGTCCGCCCGCCGGTTGCCCGATCCAGGGGACGGTGCGGACCGACGCAAACGGCTTCTTTGCGATCGACTTCCCGTCCGGGACGTTCCTCTGGACGTTCGAGCACCCTGCCTACCGGGGCCTGCTGTCCCAGCCGATCCCGCCGGGAGGAACCCCGACGTTCCGCTTGACCCACAACTAGCTCGCGATCACGAGCTTGCGAAAAAGCCCCGGGAGACCGGGGCTTTTTCTTGTCAGCTGTTCCGCGCCTTCACTTCGGCGATCAGGTCGCGGTACTTCTCGACGACCACCGGCCAGGTGTACGTGTGCTCGACGAAGGCGCGGCCGCCCGCGCCGAGCTTCCCACGCAATCCGGCGTCTGACAGCAGCAGATCGAGCAGCGCGCCGAACTCGTCGTAGTCGCGGTAGAAGAGCCCACCACCCGAGCGCCGCGACATGCTGCGCAGCACCGCCGACCCCGCGTGGCAGAGCAGTGGCTTCCCCGCCGACCAGGCTTCGAGGGCGACGATGGACAGGCTCTCGAGGCGGCTCGGCATCACGAACACGTCCGCGGCGTCATAGGCATCCCACTTGTCCGCATCCGAGGCGTAGCCAAGGTGCTTGATGTCCGGACGCGTCGGGATCGTCATTTCGGAGCGTCCCATGACCACGAGCGTCCCGCGGTGCCCGTTGCCGTCGTCCTTCCAGCGCGCGAAGTCCCGGAACAGCTGATCGCAACCCTTGCTCTCGACGACCCGGCCGACGTACAGGAGCATCGGCCCGTCGATCGCGAAACCCTTGCGGAAGCGGTCGCCCGAGATGTCGGCGGGCCGATCGACGCCGACCCCGACGATCTCGTTGGGGACGCGCTCGTTGTGGAAGCGCGCCTGCACCATGGCGCGCTCTTCAGCGGTGTTGTACGCGATGGCCCGCGGCGCGTGGAAGACCCGGCGATAGGACGTGAGTGACAACGCCGGCTCGTCGTGCGCCGTCGGGACGAGGATCGCCCGGTCGGGGGCGAGGCTGATCCCGTATGCCGTCGGGTAGTAGATGTAGGTGAAGAACAGGACGGCGTCGTAGTCGGTGACGTGGCTCGAGATGTACTCGAGCAGCTCCGGCACGACCGGGCCCTGCGCCTCAATGAAGCGGCGCTCGTCCTCGAGCGAGCGGCCCGGATCGAACGCCGCGCGCTCCCAGCGCCGGAAGTCCCGCGCGCGGCCGCGGTCGACCGGGAACCGGCGGACGGTGACGCCATCGATGAGCTCCTCGCCGATCGGAAGGTCGTTCTTCCAGGTCCAGTAGTCGCTCGCCGTGGTCGTCGCGACCTTGATCTGGAAGAATGGAGCGAGGTGCTTCACGAGCTCGCGGGCATGCCACTCCGCGCCGCCGGCAACGTCGCCGTAGCGCTGGGCCACGACGAGGAGCTTTCCCTCGCTGCTCATCGCGACGCCCACCCGATGAGCCGGTCGAGTCGCTCATCGAACCGGGCGCCGGTGTATTCACGGGTCACCCACTCGCGGCCGCGCTCGCCGCGCCCGCGCTCGGCGCCACGGACGGCGGCCGCAAGATCATCGTCCGACGCGTAGGTCCAGC
>JANXXG010000317.1 GCA_025350745.1 Chloroflexota bacterium
CTCGGCGCCGGGCTCGGCCATCCGGAGGCGGTCATTCAGGGCGCCGAGGGCGGCCGGATGCAGGTCCGCACGCTGACCTTGTCCGCCGATGAGGTCACCAAGACGGATCAGTCGCTCAAACAGAAGTATCCGACCTTCATCGATGACAACGCCGCGTCGGTCAGCCCGTCGTTCAGCGCCGAGCTGGTGACGAACGCGATCCGCTCGATCATCGCGGCCTCGGTGCTCATCGTGTTGCTCATCGCGTTCGCGTTCAAGGAGTTCGGGTGGTCGGCGTTCCGCTACGGCATCGCTGCGATCATCGCGCTCCTGCACGACGCGCTGCTCGTCCTTGGTCTGTTCGCGATCCTCGGGTTCTTCTTCAACGTCGAGGTGGACAGCCTGTTCGTCACGGCGGTGCTGACGATCATCGGCTTCTCGGTGCATGACACGATCGTCGTGTTCGACCGGATCCGGGAGAACCTGCACCTCAACCGCGGCGAGGCGCTCAATCCGGTCATCAACTTCTCGATCATGCAGACCCTCGCCCGGAGCGTCATCACCTCCCTCACCGTCGTCCTCACGCTGCTGGCGCTGTACCTGTTCGGCGGCTACTCGATGCGGACGTTCGCGCTCGCGCTCATCGTCGGTATCATCTCCGGGACCTACTCGTCGATCTTCAACGCGAGCCAGATCGTCTCGCTCTGGCAGGAGATCGAGGACCGGATCCGTCACCGCGGCGGACGCGGGCCGGACGGAGCGCGCGCGACGGCGTAGCCGGCGAGCGGCTTTGCCGGGAGCCGGCCGTCCTCCCCCCGGCCCCGCGCTAGGCGCGGGACCGGTTTAGCGGTAGGCCTTCGCGAGCTGCGCGGCGGTGACGAACCGCACGGGCCCGCGATCCTTGTCATAGCGGAGTGCGTCGAATGCCCCAAGGAGCGCCTCGATCGCCGCGCGCTCGGCGGGCACGATCGTGCCCGGGTGGCTCACGACGGTGATCGCCTTCCGGGATGTCGCCACGACGCCGGCCGGTGCGAAGAGCGCCAGGTTCGCGCGGATCTGCGGCTGGATGCTGTTGACCGTGAACGCGTAGGTGTTGCCGCCGATGGTCGGAGCCTCGAGGAGCGGCAGATCGCCCACGGCATTCGCGTCCGTCCGTGATGGTCGGTAGGGCTGCGCGCCGGCCGGCAAGGTCCACGGGTAGGGGATCCGGCCGATCGGCGGGTAGTCCTTTGCGACCGCGGTGCAGTCAAGGTCGAAGCCCGATGCGGCGACTGCGCGCAGCGTCGTGGCGTCGGCCATGTCGCCGCCGGCGCGAAACGACGTTGGCTTCGGGAAGCCGCGCTCGGTCATGAGCTTCACGCCGTAGTCGATGAGCGTCTTCTGCTCGGCCTCGGTGTACGCGGTGATCGGCACGTCGTAGCCGTCACCGCGGCCGGCCCAGGTCGGCGCCGTCTTCGGGACCAGACCTGCCGCGCGGACGTAGTCCGTCCACATGTGGAGGTGGAGCGCGACCTCGTCGCCCTTGGCCTGCCGGTCCTTCGTCCACGCCAGCATCGCTGTCTGTCGCTCGTTCGAAACCTGGTCGGTCGTCCAGGCGCGGGGGTTCCAGAACACCGCCATCGGGATCTTCAAGCCGTCGGCGATCGCCGCGGTGTTCGCCAGCTCGGCGTCCCCTGACGCGTCGCCTTCGAAGTCGAGGGTCCAGACGACGTACTCGGGCTGAGTGACCAGAAAAAGGGCCGATCCCGCGACGGCCGCTGTGCCGTCGAGCAGCGTCACGACGACGTCAGCTCGGTGTTCGCCTGGGGGGACGCCCGAAAGGTCGATCCTTCCGACCGCCGCGAAACCGCGCGGGCCGCCCGCGGTGAAGGTCATCGGGGTCGTTGGGCCGTCGTCCAGCCGCAGCCGCGGGCTACCTGGGCGCGGGTCGGCGACAAAGTCCGCGAAGATCTGGACCGCGTCGGGGACCGCATTCCAGCGCCGCATGCTGCGGACCTCGGCTGGAAGCGCCGAGGATGGCAAGCCCACCCTCTCGGTCGACGTCGCGGCGGCCGTCCGGCTCGGCGTCCCGCTCGGCACGGCCGCTTGCGGCGCGCACGCGGCCATCAGGACCGCCAGCGCGCACACCCATGACCGATACTTAGAGGTCATGAGCCTCGTTCCGCAGCGTCGGTGGATCATTCCGCGGGCAGTGGGTGGGGATGCACCCGATGGTATCCCGAGCCTGATCGCCCAGATCCTCCGTGCGCGGGGCCTCGCCGATCCGGACATGCCGGCGTTCCTCACGCCGAAGCTCACGAATGACGGTCCGCCGATGCTCGATCTCGATCGTGCCGACGACCGGTTGCGCCGTGCGCTCGCTGCCCGCGAGCGCATCGTCGTCTACGGGGACTACGACGTCGACGGCATCGCCGGCGCAGCGATCCTGGTGCGGGCATTCCGTCATTTCGGCGTGGCCGTGATCGCGTACATCCCGAATCGCTACGAAGAGGGCTATGGGCTGAACGGGGCGGCCCTCCGGCAGCTCGCGGCCGACGGGGCGACGGTCGTGGTCACGGTCGACTGCGGCGTCACCGCCGTCGCCGAGGCGTCGCTCGCTCGCGAGCTCGGCATCGATCTGATCATCACCGACCACCATCACCCGCCGGCCGTGCTGCCCGAGGCGTACGCGCTGGTGAACCCACGCCGTCCCGACGACCCCTCGCCGGACAAGGATCTCGCCGGGGCCGGCGTCGCCCTGCGGCTCGCGCAGGCGCTTCTGGGCGATCTCGCGTATGCGGTAAAGGGGGACGAGCTCCTGCAGCTGTGCGCGCTTGCCACCGTTGCCGATGTCGTTCCGCTGGGCGCCGCGAACCGCGCGATCGTGACCGCGGGGCTCGTCGCGCTCAACACCGCACCGATCACAGGCGTCCGCGCGCTCGCGGAGCGTGCCGGGCTCAAGCTCGGCAGGATCAACGCCTCGGACATCGGCTTCGGCCTCGGACCGCGCCTCAATGCAGCGGGGCGGATCAATGACGCGGAGGATGCTCTGCGCCTTCTGCTCACCGAGGATCAGCCGGAGGCCAAGGCCCTGGCCGACACGCTGGAGGAGCGAAATCTCGAGCGGCAGCGCCTGACGAACGACGTCGTGCGAGGAGCTCGCGAGGCGGCGACGGCGTATCCGGATGGCTGGGTGACCGTCGTGGCCGCGACCGAGTGGCAGGCGGGGATCGTGGGTCTCGCCGCGTCGCGGCTGGTGGAGGATCGTGGCCGGCCGGCGATCGTCATTGCGATCGACGGCGACGAAGGCAAGGGCTCCTGCCGGAGCATCTCGTCCGTCCACATTGCCGAGGCGCTCGACCAGTGTGACGACCTGCTCCTGAAGCACGGAGGCCACGCGATGGCAGCGGGGTTCTCGATCAAGGCGGACCAGATCGATGCGTTCCGCGATCGCCTCGATGCCGTCGTGCGGCAGATGCTCGACGGGGTGCGGCCGGTAGCGACATTGAGCGTCGACGCCGCGATCGATCCCGACATGCTGACGCCGCGGCTCGCGCTCGAGCTCGCGATGCTGGAGCCGTGCGGCGCGCTCAACCCGCGACCACACCTTCTCCTGAGGAACGTGCGGGTCTATGGCATCCGGCAGGTCGGCGCGGATTCAGATCACCTTCGCTGCAAGATCACGGTGGGCAAGTTCACCTTCGACGCGATGGCCTTCCGTCGTGGCGACCGCGCTGAGGCGATGACCGACGCCGGTCGCGTCGACGCGGTCGTCACGGTGGGTGCCGGCCGCAGCGGTTTCGTCGAGCTCGAGCTCCGCGACTTCGGCCCCGTCGGGACCGCAGCGACGTTCGCGAGCGAGCTGGTGACGGCGTGACGCAGAACGCGGCATCCGACCACGCGGGCTTCGCCGCTCGGATCGGCGGCGTTGCCGACCGCCTTAGGCCGCAGCGCAACAAGATGGACGCGGAGCCCGCGATCGAGGAGCTCCTCCGCCACTATCCCGAAGGGGACGCGGAGCTCGTTCGCCGCGCGTATGCGTACGCCGCCGAGGCCCACGAAGGTCAGCGGCGCGTGTCGGGCGGCCCGTACATCGAGCACCCGGCCGCCGTGGCGCTGCTGCTCGCGCAGCTCGGGATGGACCCGGCGACGATCGCCGCCGCGATGCTCCATGACGTTCCCGAGGACACCAGCCGGACGTCCGATGACATCCGCCGCGAGTTCGGGGACGAGATCGCCCGGCTGGTGGAAGGGGTCACCAAGCTCTCGCAGTTCTCGGGGAAGTCCTCCGATGAGCACCAGGCCGAGAACATCCGAAAGATGTTCCTGGCGATGGCCGACGACCTGCGGGTCGTCGTGATCAAGCTCGCGGACCGGCTGCACAACATGCGGACGCTGGGCGCGATGCCGATCGACAAGCAGCACCGGATCGCGAAGCAGACGATGGAGATCTACGCGCCGCTGGCGCACCGCCTCGGGATCTGGCAGATCAAATGGGAGCTCGAGGATCTGTCGTTCAAGTACACCGAGCCGGACCGCTACCGCGAGCTCGCGGAGCTCCTCGCATCGCGGCGCGGGGTGCGGGAGCGCTACATCGATCGCACGATGAAGATGCTCGAGGCCGAGCTCAAGAAGGCCGGCGTGAAAGCCGAGCTGTCCGGGCGACCGAAGCACCTCTGGTCGATCGCCGAGAAGATGAAACGGAAGCACATCGGCGTCGATCAGGTCTACGACCTGCTTGCGGTCCGCGTGATCGTCGCGGACGTGCCGACGTGCTACGCGGTGCTGGGCGTCGCGCACAACCTCTGGCCGCCGATCCCGGGACAATTCGACGACTACATCGCGGTGCCCAAGAACAACATGTACCAGTCGCTCCATACGGCCGTCATGGGTCCGGACGGTCAGCCGATCGAGATACAGGTCCGAACCCACGACATGCACACCCTTGCCGAGTACGGCATCGCGGCCCACTGGCGCTACAAGGAGGGCGGCAAGGGCGACGCGAACTACGAGTCGAAGCTCGCCTGGGTCCGCCAGCTCATGGAGTGGCAGCACGACGTCGCCGACGCGACGGAGTTCGTCGAGTCGCTCAAGGTCGATGTGTTCCAGGACCAGGTCTTCGTCTTCACCCCGAAGGGTGAGGTCAAGGATCTGCCCAGCGGCGCGACGCCGATCGACTTCGCGTACCGGATCCACACCGACATCGGCCATCGCACGATCGGCGCAAAGGTGAACGGCCGGATAGTGCCGCTCGACCACAAGCTGCAGTCCGGCGACATCGTCGAGATCGTGACGAGCAAAGCGGCGCGGGGCCCGTCACGCGACTGGCTCACGATGGTCCGGACGCCGGGTGCGCGAGAGAAGATCCGGCAGTGGTTCAAGAAGCAGCACCGTGAGGAGAACGTCGCCCACGGCCGCGAGCTGATGGACCGCGAGCTGAAACGGATCGCCCAGCGGCCGCTGTCGGACATCAGCGAGGCCGACCTCCAACGGGTGACCGAGATCCTCAACATGCATGACATCGACACGCTGTTCGCTTCGCTCGGATACGGCGCGCTCACCGCGGCCCAGGTCGTGACGCGCCTGGGCATCGTGGACGACCATCAGCTCGCCATTCCTGAGGTCGCGCCGCCGCAGCCTCCGCCCACGGCTCGTGGTGGGGTCCGGGTCAAGGGCGTCGCGGAGCTGCTCGTCCGCTTCGGGGTCTGCTGCAGCCCGGTACCGGGCGATCCAGTCAGCGGCTACATCACGCGCGGGCGCGGGGTCACGGTCCACCGCGCCGACTGCACGAACGTGCGCGGCAGCGCGGAGGCGGAGCGCATCGTCGAGGTCGAGTGGGAAGGGACCGTCGCCCGCACCTATCCGGTCGCGATCCGGGTCGACGGGTGGGACCGGGTGGGCTTCATCCGCGACGTCGCAGCGGTCATCAGCGAGAACGGCGTCCAGATGGTCAGCCTTTCGTCGAACGTGACCGACAAGACCGCGACCGTGAACGCGACGTTGCAGGTGACCAGCGTCGAGCAGCTGTCGCGGGTCCTCGCGAAGCTCGAAAGCGTCCGCGACGTCTTCACCGTCTCCCGCGACGGCCGGTGAGGTCCGAGCGGCTCGTCGCGTCGAGCGCCGATCGGGAGTTCACCGCGAAGCTCACCCTGCCGAAGGGCGCGGGCCCGTTCCCGGCGATCGTCTGCATCCACCCGGCGAGCGACGGGACGCGCGATCACTTCCTGTTCCTCCATCTCGAGGGACTCTTGCCGCCCCTCGGGGTCGCCGTCGCCCGGTTCGATCGCCGGGGTAGCGACGTTCCGCTCGCCGATCAGGCTCGTGACGTCGACGCCGTGCTCGAGGCCCTCGCCGCCCGGTCGGACATCGATGCCGCTCGCCTGGGCCTCTGGGGCTTCAGCCAGGGTGCCTGGGTCGCCCCGCTCGTGGCCTCGCGGTCCGAGCGGGTCGCCTTCCTCATCCTCGTGGCGGCGCCCGGCGTGAGCCCTGCCGAGCGCGCGCGCCTCGTCGCGGCGAAGCCGTCCCGCGCCATGGAGCACGAGGCTGGTCCGCCGCTCGCGCTCGGAGCGGTGGCCACGGACAGGGACTTCGATCCTGCTCCATACATCGCCGGGGTCCATGTGCCGACGCTGCTGTTCTACGGCGAGGATGACGAGTGGCAGCCCACGGACGAGAGCGTCGCGGCATGGGAGCGTGCGGGGACGCGCGACCTCATGATCGCCAGGATCCCGAAGACCGGCCACGCGCCGACCGCGCCGGGCGGAATGGACATCGCGAGCGTGCTGCCGCGCTACACGGATACGCTGGGCGGGTGGATCAAGCGGGTGGCCCGGACCGGCTGACCGAAGCAGCCTGGAAGCGCCGCTACCGCGCGCCGCGCTTCACATACCCGCAATGGGCCCGCGATGCACCCGATCGGGTCGTGTACGCCTCCAATCACGAAGGCACGTTCGAGGTGTACGCCCTCGATCTGTCGACGGCCGCGGTCCCGCCGGGAGCATCAGGGGTCCCGCCGGGGGCATCGAGGGAGCGCCGCGTCACGCACCGCCCGGAGGGCACCGGGTATCGCGTGCCGCCGCGCATCGATCCGCAGGGTCACGAGATCTGGTGGTGGGATGACGACAAGGGCAGCGAGCACGGCGTCTGGCGGGTCCAGCCCTTCGAAGGCGGCGCCGATCGCGCGGCGACGGATCTCGGTCCGGCCTACTCCGCCAACGCCGCGCTCGGGACCGGGTTCGCGCTCGTGGGCCGTTCGGCGTCCGAAGGGACGACGATCGATCTATCGGCCGAGGGCGGGTCGCAAAGGCTCTACGCGCACCGGCAGTCGGGCAACGTCGGCTTCCTGTCCGCGGACGAGCAGCTGTTCACGCTCGTGCACAGCGAGCACGGCGACGCGCGAAATCGCGCGATCCGGATCCTCGATCGCGCGGGCACCTCGGTGGCGGAGCTCTGGGATGGGCCCGGTCACGGTCTGAAGCCCCTGCGCTGGAGTCCCATCGAGGGAGATCAGCGGGTGCTCGTCGCTCATGAGCGCGACGGGCGGTGGCGGCCGCTCATCCTCAACGCGCTCACCGGCGCGGAGCGCCTGATCGACGTCGACCTCCCCGGCGAGATCGAGCCTGCCTGGTATCCGGACGGGATGGCGCTGCTCCTCCGGCACGAGCATCGCGGGCGTGGCGAGCTGTATCGCTACGAGCTCGGAAGCGCGGCGCTCGAGCGCCTGGCGACCCGACCCGGCAGCATCGATTGGGCTGCGGTCCGCCCGGACGGTGCCATCTGGCTCGCGCTCAGCACATCCGTCTCCCCTCGGTCGATCGTGACCCTCGATGGTGCTCGTGTCCTTCCCCGAGCGGCCGTCGAGATCCCCGCCGGCCGGCCGTATCGCGACGTCGTGGCGAAGAGCGTCCACGCGTTCGTCGCGACGCCGCAGGGACCCGGTCCGCACCCGACCTTCTTCAACATCCACGGCGGTCCCGAGGCCCACGACGAGGATTCCTTCTCGCCGACCGTCCAGGCGTGGGTCGATCACGGGTACGCGGTCGTGCTCGTCAACTACCGCGGCTCCACCGGGTATGGGCGCGCGTGGCGCGATGCCATCAAGGCGGGCCCCGGCCGCACCGAGCTCGCGGACATCGCGGCGATCCACGACAAGCTCGTCGCCGACGGCGTCGCCGACCCGCGTCGCGCGGTGCTCTCAGGCGGCTCATGGGGTGGCTACCTCACGCTCCTTGGCCTCGGAACGCAGCCCGCGCGGTGGGCGGCCGGCGTCGCCATCGTCCCGGTCGGCGATTACGTCGCGGCGTTCGAGGATGAGATGGAGGGGCTCAAGCGGTACGACGAGGCGCTGTTCGGCGGGACGCCCGAGAGCGATCCGGAGAAGTACCGGGTCGCGAATCCGCTGACGTACGCCGCCCGCGTGCGGGCCCCGGTGCTCATCACGGTCGGTCAGAACGACCCGCGCTGTCCCGCGCGGAGCGTCGATGTGTACACGGCCCGGCTACGCGAGCTCGGCATCCCATACGAGGAGTACCGGTACGACGCGGGCCACGGGTCACTCGTCGTCGACGAGCAGCTCAAGCAGGTGACGCTGGAGCTCGACTTCGTCGCCCGCGCCCTCGGGACGACCCCTGCCATCGCCTGAGCCGGGGACGCCGCTCGAGCGCGTGGATACGCCGTCGCTCGTGATCGACCTCGACGCCTTCGAGCGCAACCTCGACCGGATGGCGGCGTTCGGCCGGACGACCGGCAAGGCGATCCGGCCACACGCGAAGACCCATAAGTCGCCGCTCATCGCGCGGAGGCAGCTCGAGCGCGGCGCGATCGGGCTCTGCTGCGCGAAGCTCGGCGAAGCCGAGATCCTGGTGGATGCCGGGGTCGGGCCGGTGCACATCACTACGGAGATCGCCGGTGAGCCGAAGATCGCACGTCTCGTCGCGCTGCGCCGGCGGGCGGAGGTCATGGTCGCTGTCGACGATCGGGAGGTCGCGCGGGCGCTCCACCAGGCGATGAGCGCCGCGGGCCTCATCATCGACGTGCTCGTCGATGTGAACGTCGGACAGGAGCGGACCGGCGTGACCCCGGAGGCCGCCGGCGAGCTCGCGGCCTGCGTGGCG
>JANXXG010000372.1 GCA_025350745.1 Chloroflexota bacterium
CCATCGCCGCGGATCCTCGCTCGCGCGCTTGCCCTTCCAGCGCCTCGTATGTCGCAAGCGCGTCGTCGTGTCGGCCGCGGAATTCGTAGGCCCGGCCAAGCCCGAGCGCGACGGCCATGGCGAGCTCGGCCTCGGTCGCCGGCGACACGAGCGCCGTCGCCGCGGCGTAGTTGTCGATCGCGTCTTCGATCGCGTGCACGCGCAGCGCCCGATCACCGGCTATACGCAGGTACCCGATCGCGCGCGGGTCCGACGCGTCAGCGAAATGCCGGCCAATGATGCCGGCGAACTCCTCCTGCCGGGCGTGATGTCGGATCTCGAGCGTCTCGGCCACGAGCCGATGGATGTCGCGCCGCCGGCGCTGCAGCAGCGATTCATACGCGGCCTCCTGGGTCAACGCATGGCGGAACGCGAACGTGCGGTCCGGCTCGCGCTGCAGCTCGCGAATGAGCTCGCCTCGCTGGAGGGCGATCAGCCGTCGGTCGAGGCCCTCGGCATCGTCCACCCGTTTCAGGACCTCGTAGTCGAAGGTCCGACCGATCACGGAGGCGAGCTGCAGGGTCTTCCGGCTCGCCTGATCGAGGCGATCGATGCGCGCCGCGACGATGCCCTGGACCGTCTCCGGAAGCCGTAAGTCGTCGATCGAGCCGATGACAACGGTGTCACCTTCACGCCGAATGATGCCCTGATCCTCCATCGCTCGGACGAGCTCCTCCACGAACAGCGGATTCCCTTCGGCGCGCTGGAGGACCTGGGCCAGCAGCGCTTCCGGGACTCCGGGGATCAGCGCATCGAGGAGCTCCCGGCACGCCGTTTCGTCGAGCGGGGCGACGGCGAGCTCGTGGTAGAGATGCGGATAGTCCCGCTCGGCACGCTCCTTCAGCCGCCATGCAGCGGACGCCCGCTCCGGCCGCATCGTCCAGATGAAGAGGATCGGCGCTTCCTCCGCGGCGACGAGAAGCTCGCCGATGAGCTCGACCGACGCGGGATCGCCCCAATGCAGATCGTCGTATACGACGACGCTCGGGCCCTCGATCGAACGCCGCCGAAGGAGATCCTGGGTCGTGCGAACGATCTGGTCTCGCAGCACCTCGGCCGGAGGCGCTTGCGCTCCCTCAGGCGCGATCCCGAGCATCCAGCCGAGCGTGGAGATCGCATCGGCATCCTGACCGAGGAGGGTGAATGCCGTTTCGACGCGCTCCCGGACGACGATGGGCGGGTCGTCGGAGCGGACACCGCATGCGTCGAAGATGGCCTGACGGTGGAGCAGATACGGGGTCGCTCCGCCATAGGACTGGGCGCGGGACTCGCTCCACGGACCGCCGCCCTTCCGGTCCCACTCTGTCCGCAGCTCCTCGAGCAGCCGCGTCTTCCCAAGACCGAAGTCGCCGATGATCGCGACGACGCGGCCGGCGCCGGCATGCACGTCGGAGGCCGCATGGTACAGAACGTCGATCTCGGACTGACGGCCGACGACCCGGACCCCATGGACCACCCGCGTGCCCTCGCGCTCGCGGAGCACCTCGAAGGCGAGGACCGGTGCCGCGCGGCCCTTCAGCTCGAGCGGCCCCAGCGGCCGAAGCTCGAACGCGTCGCGGACCTGGCGCTCGGTCGAGGCACCGACGACGATCCCGCCGATCGGTGCGGCGCTCTGCAGGCGCGCGGCGACGTTCACCGCGTCGCCGAGCGCGGTGTACTCGATGCCCTGGCCAGCGCTATCGCCGACGACCGCGAGGCCGGTGTTGATCCCGACACGGACCGCGAGGTCGGCATTCCGGGCCGCAGGCAGCGATCCCTGATAGCGCGCGAGCTCGCGACGCATGTCGAAGGCCGCGAGGATCGCGCGCTGCGGGTCGTCCTCGTGGGCGATCGGCGCGCCGAAGTACGCCAGGATCGCATCACCCATGACCCGGGCCACGGTCCCTTCATAGCGGTCGATCGGGCCACGCAGGGCCCGGAAGGCGCCGTCGACGAGCTCCGCCCACGCCTCAGGGTCGAGCGACTCGGCGAGCGCGGTGGAGCCTTTGAGGTCGCAGAACAG
>JANXXG010000410.1 GCA_025350745.1 Chloroflexota bacterium
CGCCTACGACCCGCAGACCGGCCAACGCGAGGTCATCGACGCGCCCGAGTGGGACGTCGAGCTCGCGGCATCTGCGGCTGACGGTCGCACCCAGGTCTGGTCGGTCAACGCCGATGGCTATTCGACGCTGCGCTGGCGTCGCGACGGCACGACGAAGGGCGAGCGCGAGCTCCACGGCGTGTGTGAAGACTTGATCATCTCGGCCGACGGCTCGCTCGCGGCGTTCCACCGCACGTCAGCGACCGATGCGCCGCAGCTCTGGGTCCTCGACACGGCGACCGGCGACGCCCGCATGGTGTTCGAGACGACGCGGGTCGTTTCGGCGCGCGAGCTGGTCGAGCCGGAGCTCATCCGCATCCCCGCCGTCGACGGCGATATCCCGGCGTTCATCTTCCGGCCGAAGCACGCCGCCGGCCCCACGCCTGCGGTCCTCTATCCGCACGGCGGACCCGAAGGCCAGTCACGGCCGGGATTCCCCGACCGGATGGCCTACCTGCAGGCGCTCGTCGATCGCGGCATCACGCTCGTCGTCCCGAACATCCACGGCTCGACCGGCTACGGCCTCTCGTGGCAGAAGGCGATCCATCGCGACTGGGGCGGCATCGACGCCCGCGATCTTCGCGCGGTCACGGACTGGATGGCCTCCCAGCCGGACATCGATCCGAAGCGCCTCGCCGTCTACGGCGGCTCGTACGGCGGATTCGCGACGCTCGTCTGCGTCACCGCGATGCCCGAGCGCTGGAAATGCGCGGTCGACGTCTTCGGGGTCGCGAACCTGGTGACGATGATCGAGCATGCCCAGCCGAACTGGCGGCGCTTCCTCAAGCTCTGGATCGGCGACCTCGAGACCGATCGGGCGAAGCTGGTCGAGCGTTCACCGATCACCCACATCGACAAGGTCCGCTGCCCGATGCTCGTCGTGCAGGGAACGAACGACCCACGCGTGCCGCAGGAGGAATCGGATCAGGTCGTGGAGCGCCTGCGCGCCCGCGGCGTCCCGGTCGAGTACATGGTCTTCGAGGACGAGGGCCACGGGTTCACGAAACGCGCCAACTCCGACAAGGCGCACGCGCGGATCATCGAGTTCCTGACGGAGCAGCTGACCACCGGTGGCGGGTGAGCCCCGCGGCTGCCTCGCGTCCGTCTTCGGGATGTTCAGCGGAAGCGCGTCCGCTGATGCGCGCGATGTTCAGCGGCAAGCAAGACCAGCGACCTTTCTCTATGAGCGGACGGAGCGGTTCCTTTCGTTCGCCGAATCAGCGTTCCTCACGGCGCTCCGCGCCGCAGTAGCGGACGAGTACGAGATCTTCGCCAAGGTGCGACTCCTCGACCTGCTCAACATGAAGGCCGGGGAGGGCCGACAAGCTGCGTTCAATCGCGTACAAGCGAAGCAGCTCGACTTTCTCCTCTGTGAGCGCGGGACCTCGCGACCGGTCCTGGCGATCGAGTTGGACGACAGCAGCCATCAGCGCTCAGATCGCCGTGCGCGTGACGCGTTCGTTGAAGAGGTACTCGAGGTCATCGGATTGCCCGCACTTCGCGTTCCGGTGACCCGCTCCTACGACTCACCGCAGATCGCGCGGCTCATACGAACGACGATCTCGCCGAAATAGCAGATCCGTGGGTCGATCTACTCCCGAAGCGCCTTCCGTAGCACGTATCGCGTCCCATAGACCTCATCGCCGAAGCTGAGGATCTTGTTGTCCACCCATCCCGTCGGCAGCATCGCGGCCTGAACGTCATCCCATGACAAGAGGCCCGGCCGAAGGAACGGCTTCTTCCACACGACGATCCAGATCGCGCCCTCGGTGCTCGTGACCCGGGTGAGCTCAGCCGCGAGCGCGTTGGCGCCGACCGGCTCGAGCGCGAAGCAGAGGCACAGCCCGCAGCGCGACGCCCGATGGCGGAGCGGCAGGTCGAGCTCGGCCCGGTCGAGCTGTTGCGCGAGGTGCTCGATCGGCCGGTCGTACATCGCGATATCGCCGATCCGGAGGGCCGGCTGCCCCGGGGGGACACCGAGCTTCGGCACGATCTCGTCCGCCGCGCGGAGGCCTTTCGGGCGTGGCATGGCCCAAGTATCGGCCCGAGAAGAGCAGGAACGAGGCTTGCATGGCTCGCCGCATGGCATTGGTCACGCGGCGCGCCCGCCCCATCCTCATCGTCGATGACGACCCGGACATTCTCGCGGCCGAGCGGCAGGTGCTTGCCGAGCACGGCTTCCGGGTCCGCGAGGCCCACGATGGCGCGGAAGCTCTCCGGGCGATGGACGAGGAGCCGCCGGCGATGATCGTCCTCGACGTCCAGATGCCGGGGATCGACGGGCCGACCTTCGCCCGCCAGCTGCGCACACGACTGCGGCGTGTTCCCCTCGTGATCGTCACCGGAGTCGCCGACCCGAAGCGCGAGGCCGATCGCTGCAATGCCGAAGCGTTCCTCAGGAAGCCGTTCGACTCGGAGGACCTGCTGCGGCTCGTGCGCCGATTCTCCGCCTGACTAGCATCCACGCGTGACCGCCCGACTGCTCGTCAAGTTCCCCGACGGTGTGCGAGAGGCTCCGCCCGAGGACCTCTCCGAGCTGCGCGGCACACCGGCATGGCTCGACATCCGGGATCCGAACGACGCCGAGATGGCGCTCATCGCCGACGAGCTGGGCCTGCACCCCCTCGCGGTGGAGGACGCACGTTCGCGCCACGAACGGCCGAAGGCCGACTCGTATGACGGCTACTACTTCATCTCGTTCAGCGCGATCGACTCGAAGAGTCCCGGCAAGATCGAGTCAGACCTCTTCTCGATCTTCGCGTTCAAGGACGTGATGGTCACGGTGCGACGCAGCGAATGGCCGGCCCGCGTGGACGTCGAGAAGCGCTGGCGCGACGGCAGGTTGCCGACCATCGGGATGCTGTTGCACGCCCTCCTCGACACCACGGTCGACGGGTATTTCCCGATCGCCGATGACTATGGCGAACGGGCGGATCTGCTCGAGGGGCTCATCCTTCAGGACACGAACGGCGACGCGCTTCGCACCTCGCTCTCCGAGCTGTTCCTGCTGAAGCGGGACCTGCTGCGGCTGCGCAAGCTCGTCGCACCCG
>JANXXG010000115.1 GCA_025350745.1 Chloroflexota bacterium
GCGAGCCGCTCAAGGAAGCCGGCCCGTCGACGCCGGTCGAGATCCTCGGCATCGACGGCGTGTCCGACGCCGGCGATCAGGTCAACGTGGCCGAAGACGAGAAGGTCGCCAAGCAGGTCGTCGAGCACCGCCGCCAGGCTCACCGCAAGCGCGAGCTCGCGGCGACCGGTCGCATCTCGCTCGAGAGCCTGATGGAAAAGGCGATGGAGACCGGCGCCAAGGAGCTGAAGATCGTCCTCAAGGCCGATGTCCAAGGCTCCCTCGAAGCCATCAAGGGCGCTCTCGTCAAGGTCCCGCAGGACGAGGTCACTCTCGTCATCATCCACGACGCGGTCGGCGAGATCAGCGAGTCCGACGTGACCCTCGCCGCGGCATCAGGCGCGGTCGTCATCGGCTTCAACAACAAGATCGACGTGCCCGCGAAACGCGCGGCCGACCAGATGAAGGTCGACGTCCGTCAATACAAGGTCATCTACGAGCTGCTCGACGACATCCAGAAGGCCCTCACCGGGATGCTCGAGCCGGTCATGGTGGAGAGCATCTTCGGCCATGCCGAGGTCCGCCAGATCTTCACCGCGAACAAGACGACCATCGCAGGCTGCATGGTCGTGGACGGCGTGATGCGCCGGGGCGCTCAGGCCCGTCTGCTTCGCGGCCCGGAGGCTGCCTGGGAAGGCACCATCGGGACGCTCCGCCGCGTCAAGGACGACGTGCGCGAGGTCGCGGCCGGACTGGAGTGCGGCATCGTCCTCGACGGCCACAACGACGTGCAGGTCGGCGATGTCATCGAGGCGTTCATCGTCCAAGCGAAGCCGCGCTAGTGGCGTACCGGCGCGCCGATCGGGTGAACGCGCTGCTGCAGCGCGAGCTCGCGAACCTGATCAGTGAGGAGCTGCGCGATCCGCGCATCTCGTTCCCGACCGTCACGTCCGTCGAGACGACGTCTGACCTTCGGACCGCGCGGGTATTCGTGAGCGTTCTCGGTGACGACACCGCCGTGGCAAGCACGATGAAGGCGCTCAACGAGGCCCGCCCGTTCATCCGCCACGAGGTGGGGGAGCGCACGGATCTGCGATTCGTCCCGGAGATCGAGTTCGTGAACGATGGCTCCGCCGCGCGGGCCGCTCGGATCGCGACCCTGCTCCGTCAGGCCCACGAAGGTGAGGCGAAGCCGTGAACGCGGTCATCGAGGCGCTGAAGGCCGCCGATCGCATCGCGTTGGTCTCGCACCGCGACCCGGATCCGGACACCATTGGATCGGCCATCGCGCTCGGGCTGGCGCTCGAGCGCATGGGCAAGCGGGTCTCGTGGCATTGCGCCGATGTGGTCCCCGACGGCATCAAGTTCCTCGCGGCGTCCGACCGATACGAGCAGAGCGCCCCACCGGCCGACGTCGACCTGATCGTCTGTCTCGACTTCGGTGAGCCGGCCCGCGCGAAGTTCGATCTGCCGGTCGGCCCGAAGCTCGCCGATATCGATCATCACGCCACGAACACCGGTTTCGCAGACGCCAACTTCGTCGACGTGACGAGCGCGGCCACCGGCGAGATGGTCGGTCGGATCGTCGACGCCTTGGGCACCGGGTGGACCCCGGACATGGCGACGGCCGCCCTGGTCGCGATCATGACCGACACCGGATCGTTCCAGTTCCCGAACACCGACAAACGCGCTCTCGAGCGTGCGGCGATGTTGCGCGAGGCCGGCGCCGACCTGCAGTCGATCACGTACAACATCTTCCGGAACAAGCGCTTCGAGGCCCTCAAGCTCTGGGGCTTCGCGTTCTCGCGTCTCGCGCGCGAGGAGGACGGGCTGCTGGTGTGGTCGTGGATCAAGCACGATGACCTGGCGAAGGCCGAGGCCCGGGAGGAGGATCTCTCTGGCCTGGTCGAGCAGATCGCGCGGAGCAAGGGCATGCGCGTCGCACTCCTGTTCAGCGGCACCCCCGACGCGGTCAAGGTGTCGTGCCGGACGTCGGCATCGGCGCCTTCGGTGGACGCGGCGGCCC